>NZ_RHQO01000050.1:0-34032 GCF_003935475.1 Pseudomonas sp. p99-361
TCGCGATTGCGCCGCGCGGGCGGCGCTCGCTCTAACAGGCGCTGCCATACCTTGTGGCAAACACCTGTCAGCCCTAATGCGATCCCTGTGGAGCTGGCTTGCCTGCGATGGGGCGCGAAGCGACCCTGGTTTTACAGGTGTGGCTGGCGCAGTGCCCGGGCCTTGAGGTACTCACGCACTTCCACGGCATCCCCGGCAAACTCGATGCGCTCGGCCTTGGCTGCCCGCTGGTAGGCATACATCGGGTCGTAGTACTCGTTCAGCAAACCCTCGATCCAGCCCCGGTGCAGGTCCACCGCGCCGCTGCGCTGCTGTTCTTCCAGGGCCTGGCGCAGAACTTCCGATAGCCGTTGGTAGCGTTCGCCACCCAGGCGCTTGTGGATGTTGGCCATGCTCTGCAGCATGCGCTCGGCAAACAGGCGGCGACCGTCTTCCTCGCCATGCACGGCCATAAACTCGGCACTCAGGTTGATCACATAGTCGCGAAGAATGCGTTCCACGCGGTTAGCGAAGCTGTCCTCCAGCCACACCAGCGGATACCGCTGCATGCCTTGGTATAGCTCCAGCGGCAACGTGCAACTGCCGACAATACGGCCTTCATCTTCCAGCACGAACTGCTCGACCCCTCGGGCACGCTTCTTCAGCACATCGATGGCCAACTGGTTCTCGAAATCGATCTGCGCCGGCTGCGCCGTGGCGCGCTTGCCGAAGCTGGAGCCGCGGTGATTGGCGTGGCCTTCCAGGTCGAGCACGTTGTCCAGTTGCTGCAGCACATCGGTCTTGCCGGTGCCGGTCAGGCCGCCGACCAGCACGAAATCGCATTGGGCCACCGCCTGCTGGGTCGTCCCCAGCAGAAAGTTACGCATGGCCTTGTAGCCACCTTTGACGCGTGGGTACTGGATGCCCGCTTCATCGCGCAGCCAGCCCTGCACGATCTGCGAGCGCAGGCCGCCCCGGAAGCAGTACAGGTAGCCCTCGGGATGCGCCTGGGTAAAGGCTACCCAGGCTTGCAGGCGGGCCTGCTTGGTAGCACCGCTGACCAACTGGTGGCCCAGCGCGATGGCGGCGGCCTGGCCCTGTTGCTTGAAGCAAGTGCCGACCTTCTGCCGCTCCTGGTCGTTCATCAGCGGCAGGTTGACCACGCCAGGGAAGGCGCCTTTGGCGAATTCGACCGGCGCGCGCATGTCCATCATCGGCACGTCGGCGAGGAACAGCTGGCGAAAATCGGTGCAGTCGGGGCGCATCAGATCACCTCGACCGCGTGGCTCTGTCGCTCGACCAGCTTGCCGATCGGCGCCAGTTGCAGGCCCAGTTCGGCGGCCACCGCCAGGAACTCTGCTTCACCTTGCGGGGTAACTGCCACCAGCAGGCCACCGCTGGTTTGCGGGTCGCACAGCAGGTGCTTCTGGTCGTCGCTGAGCGTACCGATCTTGTGCCCGTAGCTGTCGTAGTTGCGCAGGGTGCCGCCGGGGATGCAACCCTCGGCCAGATAGTGGTCGACACTGGGCAGGCGCGGTACAGCGGCGTAGTCCAGGTGCGCGGTAAGGCCGCTGCCTTCTGCCAGTTCGACCAGGTGGCCGAGCAGGCCGAAGCCGGTGACGTCGGTCATGGCCTTGACCCCGTCCAGCTTGCCAAAGCGGCGGCCGGGGGTATTGAGGGTGCACATCCAGTCACGGGCCAGGCCTTGGTCCTGCGCGCGCAGCTTGGCCTTTTTCTCGGCAGTGGTGAGGATGCCGATGCCCAGTGGCTTGGTCAGGTACAGCTGGCAGCCGGCGCTAGCGGTGTCGTTGCGCTTGAGGTGGCGCTTGCTGACCACGCCGGTGACAGCCAGGCCGAAGATGGGCTCGGGAGCGTCGATGGAGTGGCCGCCGGCCAGTGGAATACCGGCTTCAGCGCACACGGCACGGCCACCGCGGATGACTTCGCGGGCGACTTCCGGTGGCAGCACGTTGACTGGCCAGCCCAGGATGGCGATGGCCATCAGCGGGTCGCCGCCCATGGCGTAGATGTCGCTGATGGCGTTGGTGGCGGCGATTCGACCGAAGTCATAGGGGTCATCGACGATCGGCATGAAGAAGTCGGTGGTCGAAACCACGCCACGTTCGTCATCCAGTGCGTATACCGCGGCATCATCGCGTGAGGCGTTGCCGACCCACAGTTTCGGGTCCAGGGCCTGGGTGCCACTTTCAGCGAGGATCACGTCCAGCACCTTGGGGGAAATCTTGCAGCCACAGCCGGCACCGTGGCTGTACTGGGTCAGGCGAATCGGCTCGCGCATACGTACCTCAGCAGGTCAATTTGTTGCGCGATTGTAGCAAAGCTGGCCTTTGCGCCTGTGCCTCTTATAATTCCTTGGGCCAGCTTCAAGCTTCAAGCTTCAAGCAAAAGCAAAAGCCACATGCAGGCTGCTTTTGCTTGCAGCTTGCAGCTTGCGACTTGCGACTTGCAGCCGCTTTTCCCCGCCATTGAACCGGAGAACCCCCCATGCTCAAACGCCCCCTGGCGCTCGCCGCTGGCCTTGTGCTGTCCTGCTGTGCCGTTGTCGTGCAGGCCGCTGAAACCTTGCGGGTCAGCGCCATCCCAGATGAAGCACCCACCGAACTGCAGCGCAAGTTCAAGCCGTTGGGCGAGTACCTGGCCAAGCAGTTGGGCATGGAAGTGAAGTTCGTGCCGGTGGCCGATTACCCGGCTGTGGTCGAGTCGCTGGCTTCCGACCGCCTCGACCTGGCCTGGCTGGGTGGGTTCACCTTCGTCCAGGTTCACCTGAAGGACCCGACCGTCACGCCGTTGGTGCAGCGTGAGCAGGATGCGCAGTTCACCTCCAAGTTCATCACCGCCGACCCCAACGTGAAAAGCCTGGCCGACCTGAAGGGCAAGTCGTTTGCCTTCGGCTCCATCTCGTCCACGTCGGGGAGCCTGATGCCGCGCTATTTCATGCTCAAGCAAGACAACATCAAGCCTGAGGACTACTTCAGCCGTGTGGCCTATTCCGGTGCCCATGACGCCACCGTGGCGTGGGTGCAGGCGGGCAAGGTCGACGCAGGTGTGCTCAATGCCAGCGTCTGGCAGAAGCTGGTGGACGCCGGCAAGGTCGATACCAGCAAGGTGAAGGTGTTCGCCACCACACCGACCTATTTCGACTACAACTGGACCGTGCGCGGCAACATGGACCCGGCGCTGAAAGAGAAGATCAAACAGGCCTTCCTCGCCCTCGACCCGGCCAACCCGGCGGACAAGGCGATTCTCGACCTGCAGGCCGCCAGCCGCTTCATCGAGACCAAGGCCGAGAACTATGTGGGCACCGAGCAAGCGGCGCGTGAGGCCGGCCTGCTCAAGTGACAGCCTCGAACGCGGCCATCCAGCTGCATGGCGCCGGCCTGCGCCACGGTCAGGTGCGCGCTCTCGATGCCGTCAGCCTGCAGATCGACCAGGGCGAGCGCGTGGCCATCATCGGGCCTTCGGGCGCGGGCAAGTCCAGCTTGCTGCACCTGATGGCCACGGCCGTGCGGCCTGGCAGCGGGCGCCTGGAACTGCTCGGCGAGCAGCCCTGGGCGTTGTCGGTGCGGGCGCGTCAACGCTTACGTGCGCGGGTCGGCCTGGTACACCAGGCGCCACCCTTGCCGCCGCGCCAACGGGTGGTCACGGCAGTGCTGGCAGGGCGCCTGGGGCAGTGGGGGCTGCTGCGCGGCTTGTTCAACCTGCTGTACCCCAGCGATGTCGCAGGCGCTCGGCAGGTTCTGGCTGAACTGGGCCTGGCCGACAAGCTGTTCGTGCAATGCGGGCAACTGTCCGGCGGGCAGTTGCAACGGGTCGGCATCGCGCGCGCGTTGTATCAACGGCCGCAGGTACTGCTCACCGACGAACCCGTGTCGGCCATGGACCCGGTGCTGGCCGACCACAGCCTGGCTTTGCTCAACCGCCATGCCCAGCGCCATGGCGTTACCCTGGTGGCCAGCCTGCATGCGGTGGAGCTGGCGCTGGCGCATTTCCCTCGGGTGGTCGGTATTCGCGAGGGGCAGGTGGCGTTCGACTGCCCGGCCACTGCGGTCACCAGGCAGATGCTGGATGCGTTGTACGCCAACGAACACCTGGCTTCGCCGCCAACCCCTGGGGCACCCCTGACCGTGCAGATTCCGCGATGCTGACTGCCAGCACCCGCGACCCGGCCTTATTGCCGCGGTTGCTGCTGGCCGTGCTGGCTGTGGCAGTCTTGTGGCCGGGTATCCAGTTGAGCGAGCTGAACCCCGGTGTACTGCTGCAGGCAGAGAACCGGCAGCAGATCGCCCAGTTCACCCGCGCGTTCTGGCCACCGGCCCACGATGCCGATTTCCTTGCGTTGCTGTACGACGCCACGTTGCAGACCCTGGCCGTGGCGACTGCCGGCATGGCGCTGGCATTGCTGCTGGCAATCCCGGCTGGCTTGCTGGCCAGCCGGGCGTTGTCGTTGCGCGCTGCATCCAGGGGCGGACGGGCCGGGTTAGGGTCACGGGTGGTACGCCTGCCTGTGCGCGGGGTGCTGATTTTCCTGCGCAGCGTGCCCGAGATAGTCTGGGCGTTGCTGTTCGTGCGTGCGGTAGGGTTGGGGCCGACGGCAGGGGTACTGGCCATTGCCATTACCTACAGCGGCATGCTCGGCAAGGTCTATGCCGAGATTTTCGAATCGGTCGACCAGCGCCCGGCACATGCCTTGTTGCAGGCGGGCAGCGGGCGCTTGGCGGCGTTCCTCTACGGCATCCTGCCCAATGCCGCCGCCGAGGTGGTGTCGTACACCGTGTACCGCTGGGAATGCGCGGTACGGGCTTCGGTGGTGATGGGCTTTGTTGGCGCCGGGGGGCTGGGGCAGCAGATCGATCTGTCGATGCGCATGTTTGCGGGTGCCGAGGTTGCCAGCATGCTGCTGACCTTCCTGTTGCTGGTGATCCTGGCCGACCTGCTCAGCCGCTTGCTGCGTTGGAGGTTGGCATGAACCGGGTGATCAACCTGCTCCTGCTGGGGGCCATCGTGGCGGCGGTAGCGGCCTCGTTTGCCTACCTGCAGCTGGACTTGCAAGCACTGGTCGGCAATGGCGGCCTGGGGCAGATGGGCGAGTACGCCGGGCGCTTCCTGCACCCTGACTGGTCTGCCGGGCACCTGAAGGCGGTATGGCACGGGGCGCTGGAGACCCTGGCCATGTCCGGGCTGGGCACCCTGTTGGCGATGATATTGGGGCTGCTGCTGGCGCTGCCGGCGGCGGGCCGCTTCGGTTGGCCGTTGCAGGGCGCTGCGCGGTTGCTGCTCAATGCCCTGCGCGCCATTCCGGAGCTAGTGTGGGCGGCGCTCACCGTGCTGGCCGCCGGGCTTGGGCCCAATGCCGGCACCCTGGCCCTGGCGCTGCACACTGCCGGGGTACTGGGGCGGTTGTTCGCCGAGGCGCTGGAGAACGCGCCGCCAGAGCCTGCGGCGGCGATCCGTTTGCAGGGGGGTAGCCAGGTGGCGGCCTTCTGCTTTGGCACCTTGCCCAATGTGTGGCCGCAGTTGCTGGCGTATAGCTTGTACCGCTGGGAGAACAACATTCGCATGGCCAGCGTGCTGGGGTTTGTCGGGGCGGGGGGGCTGGGGCAGATGCTGTACACCACCTTGAGCCTGTTCCAGGAAGCCCAGGCCAGCACGGTGATCCTTGGCATGCTGGTGCTGGTGTTGCTGGTGGACATGCTCAGTGATGTGTTGCGCCAGCGTTATGTGCGGGCCTGACCGATAGCCAGGGCCGCAAGGCAGCCCGAAAATCCATCAGGCTCCCACCACCTCGCCACACTGCGCCTCGCGCTGCATCGATTCCAGGTTGCGCTCGATCGTCTCGCAAATGGTGTCCATCTGGATCTGGTGCTCACTGAACCTGAACGGGCTCTGCAAGTCGGTACCGATCCGCTCGATGGCCAGCAACATGAACCCCACCACCGTCGACGCCAGCGGTGTGAACCAGCCCAGCGACTCCACCAGCCCCACCGGCACGATCAGGCAGAACAAGGTGATGAACAGGCGCGGAAAATACACGTAAGGGTACGGCAGCGGCGTATTGGCAATCCGCTCCATGCCGCCCTGGGCATTGGACAGGTCCACCAAGGTTGCCTCCAGCCGCGCCAGGCGAATGCTGTCCAGCCGCCCGGCCTGGTATTCCCGGGCCAGCAGGGCCGCCGAGCCGCTGAGGATGTCGTTGGCGAAGTTGTTCGAGCGGTTGCGCCGTTCGAACTCCGCCGGCGGGATAAAAGCCATCAGTTCCTCCGGGCAGGGTTCACCTTTGAGGTGTGCCGCCAGGCAGTTCACATAGGCGACATGCCGGCGCAGCAGGGTGGCCTTGACCGGGTTCAGGCCGTCGTCCGTGTCATCGATCAGGGTCAGCGTCTGCCGGGCAAAACTGCGCGAGCTGTTCACCAGCGCGCCCCATAACGTGCGTGCTTCCCACCAGCGGTTGTAGGCACTGCTGTTGCGAAAGCTCACCAGCACCACCAGCGCAGAACCCAACAGGGTCAATGGGATCAGCGGCAAGGTGAACTTGCTGTTGAAGAACAGCATGAAGTCGATGGTGACCAGCACATCCCAGATCAGCAGCCAGAACAGCGACCAGCCGATGTAGCCGATGGTCTTCACCACCAGGCGGTACTTGCGGGCGATGACGTCTTTCACGCGGGGCTACCTCGGAACGCGGGGGATGCAGGATGGGACGTCGAGGGGCGCCGAAGGTTCGCCATCCTTGAGCGGGTGTATCCATAAGGATACGATTGGGTGGCCACTTGATGATGCCGAATGGTGTGAAGCCCAGCTGTGGATATAGCAGCAGGCCGGCGGTGTCGTGATTGAAGCATGGCACTCGGGCCTCCCGAGCGCAGGCTCAAATCCCGCGCAGGCCCTGTAGTAGCGGGTTTACCCGCGAAGAGGCCATCAGCCTCACATCATAGGCCGCTTTCCACCCAGCACCGCGCCCCGATTCACGGCTTGGCGGCCACCGCCACGTAGCCTTTGACCGCAGCCGGCGCCCTCGGCTTGGCCTTGCGTGCCAGCAGGTACTGATAGCGCCGCCACTCCTTGTCGATCTCGTTGAACGACATGAACACGCTGATGCGTTCCTTGCCGATCAGGTCGGGGCGCCTGCCAGCGTCGATCTCGCTGGTCGGGATGATGGCCACGTTGATGCCTACGACCTTGCCATCGTCTGCAAACACCGGCCCACCCGACATGCCTTTGGTGATCGGGCCATCGTGTACCGAGTAGAAGACACTGCCAGGCGTACCTTCCAGCCGAACCAGCGACGGCAGGGCATGGCCCTTGCCTTGCATCGGCATCATCAAGCTGTTGTAGCCGACCGCCGTCACGGCCTCGCCCGGCACGTACTGGCGCCAGGCCGGTACCGTCGCAGCCTTGTGCTTGAAGAACACCACATCACCGAGGCCTTCGTGAACCACGTTGGGCAGGAAGGGGGTGTGTTTGGCGGTTACTGCGTAATCCTCATTCCACTGGATGGCGCTGGCCATCAGCAGCATTGGCAGCGGAGCACCGGAGGTGACCACGAATGCCTGGCTGTAGACGGGATCGGAAACGTACGACGTTGGCACTCCATTGCACCCACCCAGCAGCATCATTGCTGCCACACAGGGCGCTATAGCTTTCATGGTTCACACAGGATTGAGGGGAAGGGTGCGCAACTATGGCTAAGTGCCATTATTCGGACAATCCTTTCGTGATATATCCGACGAATGACAGCTTAAGTGCTAATCAGAAGGGTAGCCAATAGAATCGGGGTATCGGGGTGAAGCCCGGCGCCGTGGCGGTGGCGTCAAGACGAGAGGTAGTTTTGCGAGGCGAAAAAAAACCGACCATACGGTCGGTTTTTTCCGGATTTTGGTGCCCCGAGGGAGACTCGAACTCCCACTCCTTTCGAAAACGGATTTTGAATCCGCCGCGTCTACCAATTCCGCCATCAGGGCGTGTGGCGCGCAGTATAGAGAGCTGCCGCTGGTCGGTCAATCGGCTTTCATGGTCAATTTTCACACATTGGGCTAAACTTCCCGGCCCTGCCGAACCGAACATCATCATGCGCGTCGCCGATTTTTCCTTCGAACTCCCCGATTCCCTGATCGCCCGCCACCCACTGGCCGAGCGCCATGGCAGCCGTCTGCTGGTCCTCGATGGGCCGAGCGGCGTGCTGGCACACCGGCAATTTCCCGATTTGCTCGAGTACCTGCGCCCCGGCGACCTGATGGTGTTCAATAACACCCGGGTCATCCCGGCCCGCTTGTTCGGCCAGAAAGCGTCTGGCGGCAAGCTGGAAGTGCTGGTCGAACGCGTGCTCGACAGCCACCGGGTGCTGGCTCACGTAAGGGCCAGCAAGGCGCCGAAAGAGGGCGCGGTCATCCTCATCGATGGCGGTGGCGAGGCCGAAATGGTCGCCCGCCACGACACACTGTTCGAGCTGCGCTTCACCGAAGAGGTGCTGCCACTGCTCGACCGCGTCGGCCACATGCCGTTGCCGCCCTATATCGACCGCCCCGACGAGGGCGCCGACCGTGAGCGCTACCAGACCGTCTACGCCGAGCGTGCCGGTGCAGTGGCCGCGCCCACCGCCGGCCTGCACTTCGATGAAGCGCTGCTGGAAAAAATTGCCGCCAAGGGCGTGGAGCGCGCCTTCGTCACCCTGCACGTGGGCGCCGGCACGTTCCAGCCGGTGCGTGTCGACAAGATCGAAGACCACCATATGCACAAAGAGTGGCTCGAAGTGAGCCAGGACGTGGTCGATGCCATCACGGCCTGTCGCGCTCGCGGTGGCCGGGTGATCGCCGTGGGCACCACCAGCGTGCGTTCGCTGGAAAGTGCCGCGCGCGACGGCGTGCTCAAGGCGTTCAGCGGCGACACCGATATTTTCATCTACCCGGGTCGGCCGTTCCATGTGGTCGACGCGCTGGTCACCAACTTCCACCTGCCGGAGTCCACGCTGCTGATGCTGGTCTCGGCCTTCGCCGGCTACCCCGAGACCATGGCCGCCTACGCCGCGGCGGTGGAGCAGGGGTACCGCTTCTTCAGTTACGGTGATGCCATGTTCATCACCCGCAATCCGGCGCCACGCGGCCCCGAGGATCAAGCATGAGTCGCACCTGTCGAATGTCCTTCGAACTGCTGGCCACCGACGGCAAGGCCCGTCGCGGTCGCATCACTTTCCCTCGTGGCACCGTGGAAACCCCGGCGTTCATGCCGGTGGGCACCTATGGCACGGTCAAGGGCATGCTGCCACGCGATATCGAGGCCATTGGCGCCGAGATGATCCTCGGCAATACCTTCCACCTGTGGCTGCGCCCCGGCACCGAGGTGATCAAGAAGCACAACGGCCTGCACGATTTCATGCAGTGGAAGGGCCCGATCCTCACCGACTCCGGTGGTTTCCAGGTGTTCAGCCTGGGCGCCATGCGCAAGATCAAGGAAGAGGGTGTGACCTTCGCCTCGCCGGTCGATGGCTCCAAGGTGTTCATGGGCCCGGAAGAGTCGATGCAGGTCCAGCGTGACCTGGGGTCGGACGTGGTGATGATCTTCGACGAGTGCACCCCGTACCCGGCCGAGCACGATGTCGCGCGCACCTCCATGGAGCTGTCGCTGCGCTGGGCCCAGCGCTCGAAGAACGCCCACGCCGACAACACCGCCGCGCTGTTCGGCATTGTTCAGGGTGGCATGTACCAGGACCTGCGCATGCGCTCGCTCGAAGGCCTGGAAAACATCGGCTTCGATGGCCTGGCCATTGGTGGCCTGTCGGTTGGCGAGCCCAAGCACGAAATGATCAAGGTGCTGGATTACCTGCCTGACCAGATGCCGGCTGACAAACCTCGTTACCTTATGGGGGTAGGCAAACCGGAAGATCTCGTTGAGGGTGTGCGCCGCGGCGTCGACATGTTCGACTGCGTGATGCCAACGCGCAACGCGCGCAACGGGCATCTGTTTGTCGATACAGGGGTGATCAAGATCCGCAATGCGTTCCATCGCCACGATGAATCGCCGCTGGATCCGACCTGTGACTGCTACACCTGCACCAACTTCTCGCGCGCCTATCTGCACCATTTGGACAAGTGCGGCGAAATGCTGAGCAGCATGCTGAATACCATCCACAACTTGCGCCATTACCAGCGCTTGATGGCCGGTTTACGCGAGGCCATTCATCAGGGTAAATTGGCCGCCTTTGTCGACGCCTTCTACGCCAAGCGCGGGCTTCCGGTTCCGCCCTTGGACTGACTGTCTGCATCCATTATTAGAAAATTACATTAGGAGTGCCCAATGAGCTTCTTGATCCCCGCCGCATACGCGGACGCTGCAGCACCTGCCGCCGGCCCAGCCGGTACCGGCTTCGAGTGGATTTTCCTGGTCGGTTTCCTGGTCATCTTCTACCTGATGATCTGGCGCCCACAGGCCAAGCGTGCCAAAGAGCAGAAGAACCTGCTGAGCAACTTGCAAAAAGGTGACGAAGTTGTCACCAACGGCGGTATCGCCGGCAAGATCGTCAAGGTTTCCGATGACTTCGTGGTACTGGAAGTGTCCGACACTGTCGAACTGAAGTTCCAGAAGGGCGCCATTGCTGCGACCCTGCCAAAAGGTACGCTCAAGGCTATCTGAGTTACCGGTTTTATTTTCCAGTCGGGGCGCGCAACGCGCCCCGCGTCTTGAACGGGCGGCGTGATGCTGAACAAATACCCTCTGTGGAAATATGCACTGATCGTGCTGGTACTGGTGGTCGGTTTCATTTATTCCGCACCCAACCTTTACCCGGACGACCCGGCGGTGCAGATCAGTGGTGCCAGCTCGGCGCTGCAGGTGAACCAGGCCGACCTCGACCGCGTCAGCAAGGCTTTGGTCGATGCCAAGATCGCAGTCAAGGGCGCCAGCCTGGGCGAGAAGGGCAGCGGGCTGATCCGCCTGACCAACCAGGAAGACCAGCTGCCGGCCAAGGATGTGGTGCGCAAGGCGCTGGGCGATGATTACGTCGTGGCCCTGAACCTGGCCCAGACGACTCCGCAATGGCTGCGCAACCTGGGTGCAAGCCCGATGAAGCTGGGCCTGGACCTGTCCGGTGGTGTGCACTTCCTGCTGGAAGTGGACATGGACAAGGCCATGAGCGCCCGCATGAAAGTCTACGAAGGCGAGGTCAAGACCTTGCTGCGTAAAGAGCGTGTGCGCTACCGCAGCCTGCCTCAGCAGGATGGTGGCATCATGCTGGGCTTTGCTGACGATGCAACCCGCGAACAGGCGCGTGCCCTGATCCGCAAGAATTTCAATGATTTCGACCTGACCACCACCGAGCGCAACGACCTTGCGGTGCTGCGCCTGGCGCTGACCCAGGCGAAGGTCGCCGAAATCCGCGAATACTCGATCAAGCAGAACCTCACCACCGTGCGCAACCGCGTCAACGAGCTGGGCGTGGCCGAGCCGCTGGTACAGCGTCAGGGCGCCAACCGCATCGTGGTCGAGTTGCCAGGTGTGCAGGACACTGCCGAAGCCAAACGTATCCTGGGTAAAACCGCCAACCTCGAGTTCCGTTTCGGTGCCGAACCGGGTGCGTCCAAGGCCACTACCGAGGTGTTCGAGTTTCGCGAAGGCGGCCGGTCCGCTGCGGTCGAGCGCGGGCTGATCATTACCGGTGACCAGGTTACCGACGCCCAGGCAAGCTTCGATGAACACGGCCGCCCACAGGTGAACATTCGCCTGGATGGCCACGGTGGCGAGCTGATGAGCCGCGCTACCCGCAGCAACGTTGGCCGCAGCATGGCGGTGATCTTCATCGAGCAGAAGCCGGTTACCCGCTACGTCAAGCAAACCGTCGACGGCGTCGAGAAAGACGTGGCCGTGCAAAGCTTCGTCGAAGAGAAGAAAATCATCAGCCTGGCCACCATCCAGTCGCCGCTGGGTAGCCAGTTCCGCATCACCGGCCTGAACGGCCAGGGCGAATCGTCCGAGCTGGCGCTGTTGCTGCGTGCCGGTGGTCTGGCTGCACCGATGTACTTCGCAGAAGAACGTACCATTGGCCCAAGCCTGGGTGCCGACAACATCACCAAAGGTATCGATGCATCGCTGTGGGGCATGCTGTTCGTTTCGCTGTTCATCATCGCCATCTACCGTGGTTTTGGCGTGATCGCCACCATCGCCCTGGCGGGCAACATGGTGCTGCTGCTGGCACTGATGTCGCTGCTGGGGGCCACCCTGACCCTGCCAGGCATTGCCGGTATCGTGTTGACCATGGGTATGGCGGTAGACGCCAACGTGCTGATCTTCTCGCGCATACGCGAAGAGCTGAAGGCCGGCATGTCGGTGCAGCGCGCCATCCACGAAGGTTTCAACCGCGCCTATACCGCGATCATCGACGCCAACCTGACCAGCCTGCTGGTCGGCGGCATCCTGTTCGCCATGGGTACCGGCCCGGTCAAGGGCTTTGCGGTCACCATGTCCCTCGGGATTTTCACCTCGATGTTCACCGCCGTCATGGTGACCCGCGCAATGGTCAACCTGACCTGTGGCGGGCGTGACATCAAGAAGCTGTGGGTTTGAGGGAGCTGCGATGAAAACCATCAACTTCATGGGCGTGCGCAATGTCGCGTTCGCCATTACCGTGCTCCTCACCGTGCTGGCGCTGTTCAGCTGGTGGCAGAAAGGCCTGAACTTCGGCCTGGACTTCACCGGTGGTACGCTGATCGAGCTGACCTACGAGCGCCCGGCAGACCTCAAGGCGGTACGCGCCGAGCTGGTCGACTCCGGTTTCCACGAGGCCGTGGTGCAAAGCTTTGGTGCTACCACCGACCTGTTGGTGCGTATGCCGGGTGACGACCCGCAACTGGGCAACAAGGTAGCTGCCGCACTGCAGAAGGCGGGCGGCGACAACCCGGCCACGCTCAAGCGAGTCGAGTTCGTTGGCCCTCAGGTGGGTGAAGAGCTGCGCGACCAGGGTGGCATGGGCATGCTGCTGGCGCTGGGCGGCATCCTCATCTACCTGGCCTTCCGCTTCCAGTGGAAGTTCGCGGTGGGGGCGATCATCTCGCTGATTCACGACGTGGTGGTCACACTGGGTATCCTGTCGTTCTTCCAGATCACCTTCGACCTGACGGTGTTGGCGGCAGTGCTGGCGATCATTGGCTACTCGCTGAACGACACCATCGTCGTGTTCGACCGGGTGCGGGAAAACTTCCGCGTCATGCGCAAGGCTTCGTTGATCGAGAACATCAACGTGTCCACCACCCAGACCTTGCTGCGTACCATCGCCACCTCGGTTTCGACCTTGCTGGCCATCGCGGCGCTGTTGTTCTTTGGCGGTGACAACCTGTTCGGCTTCTCGCTGGCCTTGTTCATCGGGGTGATGGCAGGTACCTACTCGTCGATCTACATCGCCAACGTGGTATTGATCTGGCTGAACCTGAACAGTGAAGACCTGATCCCGCCGACCAAGGCAGAAGGCGTGGACGATCGTCCGTAGCGGCTAGCCCAACACCGCCTGGCGGTGCAAAAGGCGCGAGTATTGAACTCGCGCCTTTTTTTTTGCTCCAAGGCTGGGATAAGCGCGGGTTGCGACCCGCTGGTACGATCAGGAGGTTGACGTGAATAAATCAATGCTGGTGGGTGCGGTACTGGGTGCTGTCGGTGTGACTGCCGGAGGTGCTGTCGCGACCTACAGCTTGGTCAACAAGGGGCCTGAATATGCCCAGGTCACCGACGTGCAGCCGATCAAGCAACAGGTGAAAACCCCGCGTGAAGTGTGCAAGGACGTTGCCGTAACGCGCCAGGCGCCGGTCAAGGACCAGCACCAGATCGCCGGTACCGTGGTAGGCGCCCTGGCGGGGGGCTTGCTCGGCAACCAGATCGGTGGCGGCACAGGCAAGAAGATCGCCACCGTTGCCGGTGCGGTCGGTGGTGGTTATGCCGGTAACAAGGTGCAGGAAGGCATGCAGCAGCGTGACACCTACACCACCACGCAAACCCGCTGCAATACGGTCAATGACATCAGTGAGAAGGTGGTGGGGTACAACGTGACCTATTCCATCGGTGACCAGGTCGGTAAGGTGAAAATGGACCGTGAGCCTGGGTCGACCATTCCGCTGGACAAGAATGGCAAGTTGGTCCTGAGCGAGGCCGGGCAGTAAGTTTGAATGCGGTCCGCTCTTTTTTGGGGGAGCGGCCTTGTGTCGCGAAAGGGGCGCGCAGCGGCCCCAGGGTCTATGACCCATCAGAGATCGTCGGGGCTGCCTTGCAGCCCTTTCGCGACACAAGGCCGCTCCCACAAAAAGCGGATTGTGGACGGCTTCGGCAGGCACAAAAAAGCACCCCGAGGGGTGCTTTTTGTTTGCCAGCAATCCGCGCTTAGCGCTTCAGGCTTTCTGGCAGGTGTGGCTGGATAGCGGTCAGCACGGCCTTGAAGCACTTGATGTTGCCCGCAACGATGTGGCCTTTGTCGAGGAAGTCGTGGCCACCGTTGAAGTCGCTAACCAAGCCACCGGCTTCCTGAATCAGCAGCACGCCGGCGGCCATGTCCCACTCGGACAGCCCCGATTCCCAGAAGGCGTCGAAGCGGCCGGCAGCAACGTAGGCCAGGTCTAGGCTGGCAGCGCCGGCGCGGCGGATGCCGGCAGTCTGGCCGGTCAAGGCGCGGAACATGCCCAGGTAGTTGTCGAGGTCGGCCATCTGGCTGTCGCGGAACGGGAAGCCGGTACCCAGCAGGGCGCCTTCCAGGCTGGTGCGCGAGCTGACACGCAGGCGGCGGCCATTGAGTTGGGCGCCACGGCCACGGCTGGCGGTGAATTCTTCCTGGCGAACCGGGTCGACGATCACGGCGTGCTTAAGGCGGCCACGGTATTTGCAGGCAATGCTGACAGCGAAGTGCGGGATGCCACGCAGGAAGTTGGTGGTGCCGTCCAGCGGGTCGATGATCCACAGGTAATCCTTGCCCTCTTCACCGGTGCCGGCGTGCAGGCCGGTTTCTTCACCCTGGATGGAGTGGTTCGGGTAGGCCTTGCGCAGGGCGTTGACGATGGTCTGCTCGGCGGCGCGATCGACTTCGGAAACGTAGTCCTTGGCCTCTTTCTCATCGACCTTGATGCTATCCAGGCGTTCGATGGAGCGGAAAATCAGTTCACTGGCGCTGCGAGCGGCGCGCAGGGCGATATTCAGCATAGGCTGCATGGGCGGGTCACCTGGAGATGTTAAAGAAGAAAGCCGATCATTCTAGCAGAAAACTGTGGCGGCAGAAGGGGCACATTTGCTTTCGTGGCGTTACGTCTGTCGGTTCTGTAAGATCCAAGCCCCTGATTCCTGCATCTGTGAGCACAACACCTTGCTGCAAAATATTCGTGTTGTTCTGGTCAATACCAGCCACCCCGGCAACATCGGCGGCGCTGCGCGTGCCATGAAAAACATGGGCTTGTCGCGCCTGGTGCTGGTGCAGCCGAAAGAGTTCCCCGCCGTGGATGCCAGTGCCCGCGCCTCTGGTGCCGACGACGTGCTGGGCAATGCCCAGGTGGTCGACAGCCTCGAACAGGCCCTGGTCGGCTGTAACCTGGTGATGGGCACCAGCGCCCGCGAGCGCAGCATTCCCTGGCCGTTGATCGGCCCGCGTGAATGTGGCGAAAAGGCGGTGGTGCATGCCAGCGGTGGCGAAGAAATCGCCCTGGTGTTCGGGCGCGAACACGCCGGCCTGACCAACGAAGAACTGCAGCGATGTCACTTCCACGTGCACATTCCCTCCAACCCCGACTTCAGCTCGCTGAACCTGGCTGCCGCCGTGCAAGTGCTCGCCTATGAGGTGCGCATGGCCTGGTTGGCCGCCGGTGTGGCACCGGCCCAGGTCGAGAAGGTGGATGCCAGCGAGCTGGCGACCATGGACGAAATGGAGCTGTTCTACGACCACCTGGAGAAAACCCTGGTGGGCATCGGCTTCCTCGACCCTGCAAAGCCCAAGCACCTGATGCCGCGCCTGCGCCGGCTGTACGGGCGGGTGGCGGTCGAGCGTTCGGAGATGAGCATTTTGCGCGGCATCCTCACCGAGACCCAGAAAGTGGTCCGGGGCGAGCCGCATAAACGGAAGGACTGAAAGATGTTTGAACGCCTGCGTGAAGATATTCAAAGCGTATTCCACCGTGACCCGGCTGCGCGCAATGCCTTCGAGGTGCTCACCTGCTACCCGGGCATGCATGCCATCTGGCTGCATCGCCTGGGTAATGCCTTGTGGCGGCGCGACTTCAAGTGGCTGGCGCGTCTGGTCTCGAACTTCGGCCGCTGGCTCACCGGTATCGAGATTCACCCGGGTGCCACCATCGGCCGGCGTTTCTTCATCGACCACGGCATGGGCATCGTCATCGGCGAAACCGCCGAAATCGGCGATGACGTCACCCTGTACCAGGGCGTTACGCTGGGCGGCACCAGCTGGAACAAGGGCAAGCGCCACCCCACCCTGGAAAACGGCGTGGTGGTAGGGGCGGGGGCCAAGGTGCTGGGCCCGTTCACCGTGGGTGCGGGGGCCAAGATCGGCTCCAATGCGGTGGTGACCAAGGCGGTCCCGGCCGGTGCCACGGCAGTGGGCATCCCCGGGCGCATCATCGTCAAGCGCGAAGACAGCGAAGTGGAGGCCAAGCGCAAGGCCATGGCCGAGAAGATCGGCTTCGACGCCTACGGTGTGAGTGGCGACATGCCTGACCCGGTGGCGCGCGCCATTGGCCAGATGCTCGACCACCTGCAGGCCGTCGACGAGCGGCTGGAGGGTATGTGCGGCGCGTTGACGAAAATGGGCAGTGACTACTGCGCCAAAGAGCTGCCGGCCCTGCCTGAAGATGACTTCACCGAAGCGGCCCAGGCCGTCAGGCGCGACACTCAGCCGCATTGATTGCGCCGCGGCGCACCGAGGTAGACATACGGGGCGTGTGCTCACGCCCCTCGTCTGCTACAATCGCGCCGCCTCCCAGATGCAAACCCGACTAAAGCAGTAGGTCTAATAGTTGACTTAAATGCTCGGGAATCGCATACTTGCACACATCCCGAAACTCCCGTGGTACCCAATAGCCATGCGACTGACTACCAAAGGCCGATACGCCGTGACTGCCATGCTCGACCTGGCGTTGCACGCGCAGCATGGGCCGGTGTCTTTGGCCGATATTTCCGAGCGCCAGGGCATTTCCCTCTCTTATCTGGAGCAGCTGTTCGCCAAGCTGCGCCGTAGCAGCCTGGTTTCCAGTGTGCGCGGCCCAGGTGGCGGCTATCAGCTGTCGCGCGGTATGGAAACCATCCAGGTGGCACAGGTCATCGACGCGGTCAACGAATCGGTCGATGCCACCCGTTGCCAGGGCCTCGGGGACTGCCATGCCGGTGATACCTGCCTGACCCACCACCTGTGGTGCGACCTCAGCCAGCAGATCCATGAATTCCTCAGCGGCATCAGCCTGGCCGACCTTGTCATGCGCCGTGAGGTGCAGGAAGTCGCCCAGCGCCAGGACTTGCGTCGTGTCGCAGGCCGAACCGCCCAGCTGGACAAGATTGAGACGTCTGCCGTCGATTGACCCTTAGCCACGACGAGCGACGCCACCGCCTGATAGGAGAGACAAATGAAGTTGCCGATCTACCTCGATTACTCCGCGACCACGCCGGTTGACCCACGCGTCGCCCAGAAAATGGCCGAATGCCTGCTGGTTGACGGGAACTTCGGTAACCCGGCTTCGCGCTCCCACGTGTTCGGCTGGAAGGCCGAAGAAGCGGTCGAGAACGGCCGTCGCCAGGTTGCCGAGCTGATCAACGCCGACCCGCGCGAGATCGTCTGGACCAGCGGTGCCACCGAGTCCGACAACCTCGCCCTCAAAGGCGTGGCGCACTTCTATCAGACCAAGGGCAAGCACATCATCACCTCCAAGATTGAGCACAAGGCGGTACTGGATACCGCTCGCCAGCTGGAGCGTGAAGGTTTCGAAGTCACCTACCTGGAGCCAGGCGAAGACGGTATCGTCACCCCGGCCATGGTCGAGGCCGTGCTGCGTGACGACACTATTCTGGTGTCGCTGATGCACGTGAACAACGAAGTCGGCTCGATCAACGACATCGCCGCCATCGGTGAGCTGACCCGTGCGCGTGGCGTGCTGTTCCATGTCGATGCCGCCCAGTCGGCCGGCAAGGTGGAAATCGACGTGCAGAAGCTGAAGGTCGACCTGATGTCGTTCTCGGCGCACAAAGCCTACGGCCCGAAAGGCATCGGCGCGCTGTACGTCAGCCGCAAGCCGCGTGTGCGTCTGGAAGCCATCATCCACGGTGGTGGTCATGAGCGCGGCATGCGTTCGGGCACCCTGCCGACCCACCAGATCGTCGGCATGGGCGAAGCATTCGCCATCGCCAAGCAGGAAATGGCCGCCGAAAACGTACGCATCAAGGCCCTGAGCGACCGCTTCTTCAAGCAGGTCTCCAGCCTTGAAGAGCTGTACGTCAACGGTAGCCAGACTGCCCGCGTACCGCACAACCTGAACCTGAGCTTCAACTACGTCGAAGGCGAATCGCTGCTGATGTCGCTGAAGGACATCGCCGTATCGTCCGGTTCGGCGTGCACCTCCGCATCGCTCGAGCCGTCGTACGTACTGCGCGCTCTGGGCCGCAACGACGAGCTGGCGCACAGCTCGATCCGCTTCTCCTTCGGCCGCTTCACCACCGAAGAAGAAGTCGACTACGCCGCGCAGAAAGTCTGCGAGGCCGTCAACAAACTGCGTGAACTGTCGCCGCTGTGGGATATGTACAAAGACGGCGTTGACATCTCCAAGATCGAGTGGGCCGCCCACTAAGCAGTCGCCGGCAAGAGCGGCTCCCTGATGAGGAAGGAATTGCACCATGGCATACAGTGAAAAGGTCATCGACCACTACGAAAACCCACGCAACGTCGGCAAGATGAATGCCGAAGACCCGGATGTCGGTACCGGCATGGTCGGCGCCCCTGCGTGTGGCGACGTGATGCGTCTGCAAATCAAGGTCAACGAACAGGGCGTGATCGAAGACGCCAAGTTCAAGACCTACGGTTGCGGCTCGGCCATCGCTTCCAGCTCCCTCGCTACCGAGTGGATGAAGGGCAAGACCCTGGACGAAGCCGAAACCATCAAGAACACCCAGCTGGCAGAAGAACTGGCGTTGCCGCCGGTCAAGATCCACTGCTCGGTACTCGCCGAAGATGCCATCAAGGCAGCTGTGCGCGATTACAAGCAGAAGAAAGGCTTGATCTAAGCCGCCTGTTGCGAGGTAAGGAGTCCTGATGGCTATCAGCATGACAGAAGCCGCCGCCAACCACATTCGCCGCTCCCTCGATGGGCGCGGCAAAGGTGAGGGCATTCGCCTGGGCGTGCGCACCACCGGTTGCTCGGGCCTGGCCTACGTGCTGGAGTTCGTTGACGAACTGGCCGACGAAGACCAGGTGTTCGAAAACCACGGCGTCAAGGTGATCATCGATCCCAAGAGCCTGGTGTACCTCGACGGTACCGAGCTGGACTTCGTCAAGGAAGGGTTGAACGAAGGCTTCAAGTTCAACAACCCCAACGTGCGCGGTGAGTGTGGCTGCGGCGAAAGCTTCAACGTTTGAGGTCGGCTGTGGGTACTCCTTGTCACTACGCATTGTTTGACCTCCAGCCAAGCTTCCGCCTGGATCTCGACAAGCTGGCCACTCGCTACCGCGAGCTGGCCCGCGAAGTCCATCCCGACCGTTTTGCCGACGCCTCCGAGCGGGAGCAGCGGGTCGCGCTGGAAAAGTCCGCAGCCCTCAACGACGCCTACCAGACGCTGCGCAGTGCGCCGCGTCGTGCCCGCTATCTGCTGGCCATCAGCGGTCACGAAGTGCCCCAGGAAGTCACGGTCCACGACCCGGACTTTCTGTTGCAGCAGATGCAGTGGCGCGAAGAGCTGGAAGAGCTGCAGGACGAAGCCGACCTGGACGGCGTAGCGGCATTCAAGAAGCGCTTGAAGGCCGCCCAGGACTCGCTGAACGAGGATTTCGCTGCCTGCTGGGATGTTCCCTCCGAGCGCGACAAGGCTGAGCGCCTGATGCGCCGCATGCAGTTCCTCGACAAGCTCGCCCAAGAAGTGCGCCAACTGGAAGAGCGCCTCGACGATTAACCCGGTGTCGCCCGTGATGGCACCTAAGGTACTCAGATAAGCATGGCCCTACTGCAGATTGCCGAACCCGGTCAAACCCCTCAACCGCACCAGCGTCGCCTGGCGGTCGGCATTGACCTGGGTACCACCAACTCCATGGTCGCCGCATTGCGCAGCGGCCGCAGCGAGCCCCTGCCCGATGTGCAGGGTAACGTCATTCTGCCGTCCGCGGTACGCTACCTCGACGGGCGTATCGAGGTGGGGCAGGCCGCGCGTGAGGCCGCTTCCAGCGACCCGCTGAACACCGTGCTGTCGGTCAAGCGCCTGATGGGGCGCGGCGTTGCCGACGTCAAGCAGTTGGGCGAGCAACTGCCTTACCGCTTTGTTGGCGGTGAGTCGCACATGCCGTTCATCGATACCGTGCAGGGCCCGAAAAGCCCGGTGGAAGTGTCCGCCGACATCCTCAAGGTGCTGCGTGAGCGGGCCGAAGCGACCCTGGGTGGCGAGCTGGTAGGCGCGGTGATCACCGTGCCAGCCTATTTCGACGACGCTCAGCGCCAGGCGACCAAAGACGCTGCACGCCTGGCAGGCCTGAACGTGCTGCGCCTGCTCAATGAGCCGACCGCCGCTGCCGTGGCCTACGGCCTGGACCAGAACGCCGAAGGCGTGGTGGCCATCTATGACCTGGGCGGCGGTACCTTTGACATTTCCATCCTGCGCCTGACTGCCGGTGTGTTCGAAGTGCTGGCCACCGGCGGCGATACCGCCCTTGGCGGCGACGATTTCGACCATGCCATCGCCGGCTGGATCATCGAGCAGGCCGGTCTTTCCTCCGACCTGGACCCGGCCACCCAGCGCGCACTGCTGCAGACTGCCTGCGCTGCCAAAGAGGCCCTGACTGACGCCGACGTGGTCACTGTCAGCCATGGTGCCTGGCAAGGTGAGCTGAGCCGTGTTGCCTTCGACGCCATGATCGAGCCGATGATCGCCCGCAGCCTCAAGGCTTGCCGCCGCGCGGTGCGCGACAGCGGCGTTGAAATGGACGAAGTCAGCGCCGTGGTCATGGTCGGTGGCTCCACCCGCGTGCCGCGTGTGCGCGATGCGGTGGGTGCGCTGTTTGGCCGTACGCCGCTGACCTCGATCGACCCGGACCAGGTGGTGGCCATCGGCGCCGCGATTCAGGCCGACACCCTGGCCGGCAACCGCCGCGAAGGTGGCGAACTGCTGCTGCTCGATGTCATTCCGCTGTCGCTTGGCCTCGAAACCATGGGCGGGCTGATGGAGAAGGTGATCCCGCGCAACACCACCATTCCGGTGGCGCGTGCCCAGGAGTTCACTACTTACAAAGACGGCCAGACGGCCATGATGATCCACGTGCTGCAAGGCGAGCGTGAGCTGATCAGCGACTGCCGCTCGCTGGCGCGTTTCGAGCTGCGTGGCATTCCGGCCATGGTCGCCGGCTCGGCAAAAATCCGCGTCACTTTCCAGGTGGATGCCGACGGCCTGCTCAGCGTTGCCGCGCGCGAGCTGGGTTCGGGCGTGGAAGCCAGCATCCAGGTCAAGCCGTCCTACGGCCTGACCGACGGCGAAATCGCCCGCATGCTCAAGGACTCGTTCGAACACGCCGGTTCCGACAAGCATGCCCGCCAGTTGCGCGAGCACCAAGTGGACGCCGAGCGCCTGCTCGAAGCGGTACAGGGCGCCCTGGACGCCGATGGCGAACGCTTGCTCAGCAGTGACGAGCGCGACGCCATCGAGTTCCAGATGCAAGAACTACGTGATTTGCTGGCGGGCACCGATGGCGCAGCCATCGAGCAACAGACCAAGCGTCTGTCGCAGGTGACCGACGCATTTGCCGCCCGTCGCCTTGATTCGACGGTCAAAGCCGCACTGGCCGGGCGCAACCTGAATGAGATCGAGGAGTAATCGATGCCGCTGGTAACCTTCCTGCCGCATGAGAAGTTCTGCCCTGAAGGCCTGACCGTGGATGTGCCAGCCGGGACCAACATCCTGGAGCTGGCCCACGACCATCACATCGAGATGGAAAGCGCCTGTGGCGGGGTAAAGGCTTGCACCACCTGCCACTGTATTGTTCGCAAAGGTTTCGATTCGCTCGAAGAAGCCGACGAGCTGGAAGAGGACATGCTGGACAAGGCCTGGGGCCTGGAGGCGCAGTCGCGCCTGGGTTGCCAGGTGGTGGTCGCCGACCAGGACCTGACCATCGAGATCCCCAAGTATTCGCTGAACCACGCTGCCGAAGCACCGCACTGAGGGCCTGTACATGAGTCTGAAATGGGTTGATGTACTTGAAATCGCCATCCAGCTTGCAGAAAGCAAGCCGGAAGTCGATCCTAAATATGTGAATTTCGTCGACCTGCACCGCTGGGTGCTGGCATTGCCAGAGTTCAGCGACGATCCGTCACGCGGCGGTGAGAAAGTGCTTGAGGCAATTCAGGCCGCCTGGATTGACGAAGCCGACTAAGCGTAGCGTGCAGGTTAGGCAATCCCCTCGAACCCGCGTATAATTCGCGGGTTTAATTTTTCGTAACACTCATATTCTGGAGTTTTCCATGGCTGTTCAACGTACTTTCTCGATCATCAAGCCTGACGCCGTTGCCAAAAACGTCATCGGCAAGATCACCACCCGTTTCGAAGAAGCCGGCCTGAAAATCGTTGCCTCGAAAATCAAGCAACTGTCCAAAGCCGAAGCCGAAGGCTTCTACGCTGAGCACAGCGAGCGCGGCTTCTTCGGTGACCTGGTTGCCTTCATGACTTCCGGTCCGGTTGTTGTTCAGGTCCTGGAAGGTGAAAACGCCATCGCCAAGAACCGTGAGCTGATGGGCGCTACCAACCCTAAAGAAGCTGCTCCTGGCACCATCCGCGCCGACTTCGCCGAGTCCATCGACGCCAACGCCGTTCACGGTTCGGACTCCGAAGCTGCTGCTGCTCGCGAAATCGCTTACTTCTTCGCTGCTACCGAGGTAACCACTCGCTAAGCGAAAGCTTACGGGTGAGGGTGAATCCATGACGACATCTACTGGCAAAATCAACCTGTTGGGCCTGACCCAGCCGGAAATGGAACAATTCTTCGACTCTATCGGGGAGAAGCGCTTCCGCGCCGGCCAGGTGATGAAATGGATTCACCATTTTGGCGTGTCCGATTTTGCGGCCATGACCAACGTTGGCAAGGCCTTGCGCGAGAAGCTCGAGGCCGTTGCCGAGATTCGCCCCCCGGAAGTGGTCAGTGAAGACATTTCCGCCGACGGCACCCGCAAGTGGGTGATCCGCGTTGCCTCCGGCAGCTGCGTCGAAACCGTCTACATTCCTACCGACGACCGCGGCACCCTGTGCGTATCGTCGCAAGCCGGCTGTGCCCTGGACTGCAGCTTCTGCTCCACCGGCAAGCAAGGCTTCAACAGCAACCTCACCGCCGCCGAAGTGATCGGCCAGGTGTGGCTTGCCAACAAATCCTTCGGGACCGTCCCTGCCAAAATCGACCGCGCCATTACCAACGTGGTGATGATGGGCATGGGCGAGCCTCTGCTGAACTTCGACAACGTCATCGCCGCCATGAAAATCATGATGGATGACCTGGGCTACGGCATTTCCAAGCGTCGCGTCACCTTGTCCACCTCGGGCGTGGTGCCAATGATCGACGAACTGGCCAAGCACATCGACGTGTCGCTGGCACTGTCGCTGCACGCCCCTAACGACGAGCTGCGCAACAAGCTGGTGCCGATCAACAAGAAGTACCCGCTGAAAATGCTGCTGGAATCGTGCATGGGCTACATGGCCACCCTGGGTGGCAAGCGCGTGCTGACCATCGAGTACACCCTGCTCAAGGACGTCAACGACCAGCCAGAGCATGCCGCGCAAATGATCGAGCTGCTGCGCGACGTGCCGTGCAAGATCAACCTGATCCCGTTCAACCCGTTCCCGCATTCGGGCTATGAGCGGCCTAGCAACAATGCCATTCGTCGTTTCCAGGACCTGCTGCACCACGGTGGTTTCAACGTGACCACCCGTACTACCCGTGGCGACGACATCGACGCTGCCTGCGGTCAGTTGGTGGGGCAGGTCAACGACCGCACGCGCCGCAGTGAGCGCTATATTGCTGTGCGCCAACTGTCTGCGGATGTCGAGCTGCAAGACAGCGCCGCCAGCCACTGACCGGGACCATGCCCATGAGCCTGCGCGCCGCGCTGTCGATCCTTGCGCTTTCGCTGCTGGCCGGCTGCGTGTCGGGCGGCGCGAGCGACCCGCTGGGCAGCCGCCAGAGCAGGGCCGAAGCGGGGCGTGCCTACGTGCAGCTTGGGCTGGGTTATTTGCAACAGGGTTTGACCGAACAGGCCAAGGCGCCACTGGGCAAGGCCCTGGCCTTGGACAGCAGCGATGCCGATGCGCACGCGGCCCTGGCGCTGGTGTTCCAGGCCGAAGGTGAGCCGGCACTGGCCGAAACACACTTTCGCAAGGCCCTGCAAAGCAGCGGCGGCAATACGCGAATTCGCAACAACTACGGCAGTTTCCTTTATGCTCAGGGGCGATTTGCCGAGGCCGAGCAGATGTTTCGCCTGGCCAGTGCCGATACCCTGTATCCTGAGCGCTCGCGCGTATACGAGAACCTTGGCCTGACTGCCTTGAGGCTCGAACGCCGCGACCAGGCACAGGCATATCTGGTGAAAGCATTGCAGCTCAACCAGCGGCAACCCAGGGCGTTGCTGGAAATGGCTGAGTTGTCCTACGAAAACAGGCATTATGTGCCGGCCCGGGACTACTACGATCGTTTCAGCGAGCTGAGCGCGCACGATGCCCGTAGCCTGCTGCTGGGCAGCCGCCTTGCCAGGGTGTTCGACGAGCAGGGCGCACTGGCCGAAACGGGCCAGCAATTACAACGACTTTATCCCGGTACGCCGGAATATCAGCAATACCTGTCGGAGCAACGATGAACGCCGCGCATCCCGAAGTAGCAGTAGCGCCTGGCCAGAACCCCGGTGAGCTTTTGCGCCTGGCCCGTGAGAAACGGGACTGGTCGCAAGCCGAGGTGGCCCGCAAGCTAAACCTCACTGTCAGTTCGCTGAACCACGTGGAAACCGGTGCCTTCGACAAGCTGCCCGGGCATACGTTTGCCCGTGGCTACATACGTGCCTACGCCAAGCTGCTGGACCTGGACCAGGCTGCGCTGGTCGATGCATTCGACCGCTACACCGGTACCCATGCCAAGGGCAGCGACGTGCATTCGCTGGGCCGCATCGAAGAGCCGACGCGCCTGTCGCACAACATCCTGCGCGGCGTCAGCCTGCTGTTGCTGCTCGCCGTGGTCGGTGGCGGTTTCGTCTGGTGGCAGGACCAGGGCAGCCTGCGCGGCAAGGACCTGGCCAAGATGGCCCTGGAGCATGTCGAAGTCGAAAGCGCCGACGGCACCACCCAGATCCACCCGCTCGATGAGCCTGAAGACCAGGCCGTTACCGCCGGCCAGCAGGCTGAGACTGCACCGCTGCCGTTGGCGCAGGGCACGGGCGAACAACCCGCTGCAGCTGGCGAGCAGCCGGCGGCCGGTACAGCCACAGAGCCAGCCGCTGGGGCGGCAACTGCCCAGCAGGCGCCCGTGCAGGCAGCCGCCAGCACCCCGGCGGCCACAGCGGCGCCTGTAGCTCCCGTTACGGCCGCGCCGGCCGCAGCCAGTGAGCCTGCGCCAGTGCCGGCCGGTAGCGGCAAGGTCGCCATTCAGTTCACCGCCGATTGCTGGACCCAGGTTTCCGACGGCAACGGCAAGGTGCTGTTCAGCGCCATCAAGCGCAAAGGGGACAACCTCGAACTGACCGGCAAGCCGCCGTTCGCGGTACGCCTGGGCTTCGCCCGGGGCGCCCAGGTCAGCTACAACGGCCAGGCCGTCGATGTTGCCCCGTTCACCAGTGGCGAGACTGCTCGCCTGAAGTTGGGACAGTAAGTCATGCACGGCGAATCTCCGATCAAACGTCGCGAATCCCGCAAAATCTGGGTCGGCAATGTGCCGGTGGGTGGTGATGCCCCCATCGCGGTGCAGAGCATGACCAACACCGACACCAATGATGTGGCCGCCACCGTGGCGCAAATCCAGCGCCTGGTCGATGCCGGCGTGGACATCGTGCGGGTATCGGTGCCAGACATGGACGCTGCCGAAGCCTTCGGCAAGATCAAGCAACAGGTGAGCGTGCCGCTGGTAGCCGATATCCACTTCGACTACAAGATCGCCCTGCGGGTGGCCGAGCTGGGCGTCGATTGCCTGCGTATCAACCCGGGCAACATCGGCCGCGAAGACCGTGTGCGCGCAGTGGTGGACGCGGCCCGCGACCGCGGCATCCCGATCCGCATCGGTGTCAACGCCGGTTCGCTGGAAAAAGACCTGCAGAAGAAGTACGGCGAGCCTACCCCGGCCGCGCTGGTCGAGTCGGCCCTGCGCCATGTCGAGCACCTCGACCGCCTGGACTTCCAGGACTTCAAGGTCAGCGTCAAGGCCTCCGACGTGTTCATGGCCGTGGAGGCCTACCGCCTGTTGGCCAGGCAGATCGTGCAGCCGCTGCACCTGGGCATCACCGAAGCCGGTGGCCTGCGTTCAGGCACGGTGAAATCCGCCGTCGGCCTCGGTATGCTGCTGGCCGAAGGCATTGGCGATACCATTCGCATCTCGCTGGCCGCCGACCCGGTCGAAGAAGTGAAGGTCGGCTACGACATCCTCAAGTCGCTGCACCTGCGCTCGCGCGGCATCAACTTCATCGCCTGCCCGAGCTGCTCGCGGCAGAACTTCGATGTGGTCAAGACCATGAACGAGCTGGAAGGGCGCCTGGAAGACCTGCTGGTACCGCTGGACGTGGCAGTGATCGGTTGCGTGGTCAACGGCCCGGGTGAAGCCAAGGAAGCCCATGTCGGCCTGACTGGCGGCACGCCGAACCTGATCTATATCGACGGCAAGCCGGCGCAGAAACTCACCAACGACAACCTGGTCGATGAGCTGGAAAAACTCATCCGCCAGAAAGCGGCCGAAAAGGCCGAAGCCGACGCGGCGCTGATCGTCCGTGGCTGACACACAGAATTCGTAAGGACTTTTCGTGAGCAAATCGCTGCAAGCCATCCGTGGCATGAACGACATCCTGCCAGAACAGTCGCCGCTGTGGCGCTACTTCGAAGGCACTGTCGCCGGCCTGCTGGACACCTACGGGTACAGCCAGATCCGCACGCCGATCGTCGAGTTCACCGAGCTGTTCAAGCGCTCGATCGGCGAAGTGACCGATATCGTCGAAAAAGAGATGTACACCTTCGAGGACCGCAACGGCGACTCGCTGACCTTGCGCCCTGAAGGCACCGCCGCCTGCGTGCGTGCCGTGCTCGAGCACGGCATCACCGGTAACGGCCAGGTGCAGAAACTGTGGTACATCGGCCAGATGTTCCGCCACGAACGCCCGCAGAAGGGCCGTTACCGCCAGTTCCACCAGATTGGCGTGGAAGTGTTCAACCTCGACGGCCCGGACATCGACGCCGAGCTGATCATGCTGACCTGGCGCCTGTGGGGCCTGTTGGGCATTCAGGACGCGGTCAAGCTCGAACTCAACAGCCTCGGCACCAGCGAGGCCCGCGCCCGCTACCGTGATGCGCTGGTCGAGTTCCTGTCCGCACGCCTGGAGCAGCTGGATGAAGACAGCCAGCGCCGCCTGAAAAGCAACCCGCTGCGCATCCTCGACAGCAAGGACCAGAACACCCAGGCGGTGCTGGTTGGGGCGCCAAAGCTGGAAGACTATCTGGACGAACCTTCACGCGTGCACTTCGAGGGCCTCAAGGCTCGCCTGGAGGCCGCCGGCATTCCGTTCGTGATCAACACCAAGCTGGTGCGTGGCCTGGACTACTACAGCAAGACCGTGTTCGAGTGGGTGACCGACAAGCTCGGCGCCCAGGGCACCGTGTGTGCCGGTGGCCGCTACGACGGCCTGGTCGAGCAGATGGGCGGAAAACCGACCACCGGCGTTGGTTTCGCCATGGGTATCGAGCGTCTGATCCTGCTGCTGGAAACCCTGGGCAAGGTGCCGGAGTCCATCAGCCGTACTGTCGACGTCTACCTGTGTGCCCTTGGCGAGCAGGCCGAGCTGGCCGGGCTGCGCCTTTCCGAAGGTTTGCGCGACCGTTTGCCGGGCTTGCGCCTGGCCGTCAACGCCGGCGGCGGCAGTTTCAAGAGCCAGTTCAAGAAAGCCGATAAAAGCGGTGCGCTGTTCGCCCTGATCCTCGGTGACGACGAACTGGCCAAGCAAGTCATCGGCTTGAAGCCACTGCGTGGCCAGGGCGAGCAACAGAACATTGCCTGGGATGCTCTTGCCGAGCACCTGGAAACCGCGATCGCGCAGGCGTAACGCGGTTCAACAACGAATAGGCGAAAAGGAGTATTGGGGTGTCGAGTACTGATGATGATGACCTGGCAGGGGTCAAGGACTGGTGGAACCGCAATGGCAAGCCGCTGCTGACCGGCGCATTGCTGGCAGGTGTGGTGGTGCTGGGCTGGAATACCTGGCACAAGTACCAGAACAACCAGTCGCAAGGGGCCTCGCAGTTGTACCAGGCCCTGCTCGAAACCAGCCTGACGCCAAGCGGTCAGCCCGACGCCACCAAGGTCGCGGAACTGGCCGGCAAGCTCAAGAGCGAGTTTGGCGGCACGGCCTATGCCCAGTACGGTAGCCTGTTCGTGGCCAAGGTCGCGGTCGAGAGCGGCAAGCTCGACGACGCCGCCGCCGAGCTCAAAGGTGTGCTGGACAAGCCTGCCGATGCCACCCTGGGCGAAATTTCGCGCCAGCGCCTGGCGCGCGTGCTGGCTGCCCAGAACAAGGCCGAAGATGCCCTGAAGCTGCTTGACGGTGATGCCGACAAGGCGTTCCTGGCCAGCCGTGAAGAGTTGAAGGGTGACCTGCTGGTGCAACTGGGTCGCGCCAGCGACGCGCACAGCGCTTACGAGAAAGCCAAGGCTGCGTTGTCCGATGACGCCGCAGTCGGTGGCCTGCAATTGAAGCTGGATGACCTGGCTAAAGGGGACGCGTAAGTGATCGGTTGGAAACATGCAGCAGTGCTGACCCTGGCCGTACTGGCCGCAGGTTGCAGCAGCAACAGCAAGAAGGAACTGCCCCCGGCCGAGCTGACCAAGTTCACCGAGGAAGTGGTGCTGAAGAAGCAGTGGAGCCGTTCGATCGGTGACGGCCAGGGTGAAACCTACAACACCCTGGTACCGGCCATCGAGAACGACCGCATCTACGCCTCCGACGTTCACGGTGACGTCTATGCCCTCGATCGCATCACCGGCGACGTGGTCTGGAACAAGGACCTGGAGCTGCCGGTTTCCGGCGCAGTGGGCGTGGGTTACGGCCTGGTCATGCTCGGCACCCTCAAGGGTGAAGTCATTGCCCTGGATTCCAGCACCGGTGAAGAGCGCTGGCGCTCCCGCGTGACCAGCGAAGTGCTGGCCCCGCCTGCCAACAACGGTGACGTGGTCGTGGTGCAGACCCAGGACGACCGCCTGATCGGCCTGGACGCCGCTACCGGCGACCGTCGCTGGATCTACGAAAACACTCCGGCCGTACTGACCCTGCGTGGCACCGGTGCGCCGATCGTCACCAACCGCCTGGCCATTGCCGGCCTGTCGACCGGCAAGGTGGTGGCGGTGGATATCAACAACGGCGTGCCGGTGTGGGAAAGCCGCGTGGCCATTCCCCAGGGCCGTTCCGAGCTGGAGCGCGTGGTCGACATCGATGGCGGCCTGCTGCTGTCTGGTCAAACCCTGTATGTCAGCACTTACCAGGGCCGCGTAGCGGGCCTGGACCTGGAAAGCGGCCGTGTGCTGTGGCAGCGTGATGCCTCCAGCTACGTGGGTGTCGCCCAGGGCTTCGGTAACGTTTACGTCAGCGAAGCTTCAGGCACTGTCGAAAGTGTCGACGAGCGCACTTCCAGCGCCCTGTGGTCCAACGACAGCATGGCCCGTCGCCAGCTCTCTGCGCCGGAAGTGTATTCCAGCTACGTGGCCGTGGGCGACTTCGAAGGTTACCTGCACCTGCTGAGCCAGGTCGATGGTCGCTTCGTGGGCCGTGAGCGTATCGACAGCGATGGCCTGCGCGCCCGCCCACTTGTGGTCGGTGACACCATCTATGTCTTCGGCAACAGCGGCAAGCTCGAGGCACTGACCATCCGCTGAAGCTATGCTTGAAGCCTTGGCGGGCTTCAAGCCGCGGCGCAGGAAGCGCCGCCCGTACTCCGGCCGCTGCCTTGCAGCGGCCTTTGCATTTTCAAGAATTCGAGAGTGGAGAGCCGATGGTTCCCGTAATTGCCCTGGTGGGCCGCCCGAACGTCGGCAAATCCACCATGTTCAACCGCCTGACCAAGACCCGCGATGCCATCGTCGGTGACCTGTCGGGCCTGACCCGTGACCGCCAGTATGGTGATGCCAGCTGGCAGGGTCGTTCCTTCATCCTGATCGACACCGGCGGTATCACCGGTGACGAAGTGGGCATGGACGAGAAAATGGCCGAGCAGTCGCTCATGGCCATTGAAGAGGCCGACTACGTCCTGTTCCTGGTCGATGCGCGCGCCGGCATGACCGCCGCCGACCAGATGATTGCCGAGCACCTGCGCAAGCGCAACAAAGAGGCGATTCTGGTCGCCAACAAAATCGACAACATCGACGCCGACGTGGCTCGCGCCGAGTTCTCGCCGCTGGGCATGGGCAACGCCATTCCGGTAGCCGGTTCCCAGGGCCGCGGTATCAACGCGCTGATGGAAGCCGTTCTCGGCCACCTGCCGCGCGACCAGGTCGAGGAAGCTCTGGACGCCGACGTCGCCGAAGGCGAAGAGGCGGTGCGCATTCCGGGCCCGAGCGAAAAGGATGGCATCAAGATCGCCATCATCGGCCGCCCGAACGTCGGCAAGTCGACCCTGGTCAACCGCATGCTCGGTGAAGAGCGTGTGGTGGTGTACGACCAGCCGGGCACCACCCGCGACAGTATCTATATTCCGTTCGAGCGCGATGGCGAGAAGTACACGTTCATCGACACTGCCGGCGTGCGCAAGCGTGGCAAGATCCACGAGGAAGTCGAAAAGTTCTCGGTGGTGAAGACGCTGCAGGCGATCAAGGACGCCAACGTGGTGATCTTCGTCATGGACGCCCGCGAAGGTGTGGTCGACCACGACTTGAATCTGCTGGGCTTTGCCCTGGAAGCCGGGCGCGCGATCGTCATTGCCCTGAACAAGTGGGACGGCATGCAGCCGGGCGAGCGTGACTACGTCAAGACCGAGCTGGAGCGCCGGCTGTTCTTCGTCGACTTCGCCGACATCCACTTCATTTCCGCCTTGCATGGTACTGGCGTGGGCAACCTGTACAAGTCGGTGCAGGCTGCCTTCAAGTCGGCGGTCACCCGCTGGCCGACCAGCCGCCTGACGCAAATCCTCGAAGATGCGGTGAGCGAGCACCAGCCGCCGCTGGTCAACGGTCGTCGCATCAAGCTGCGCTATGCCCACCTGGGCGGGGCCAACCCGCCGCTGATCGTGATCCACGGCAACCAGACCGAGAAGATTCCCAAGTCGTACTCGCGCTACCTGGAAAACACCTACCGCCGTGTGCTGAAGCTGGTCGGCACGCCGATCCGCATCGAATACAAGGGCGGTGAGAACCCGTACGAGGGCAAGAAGAACACCCTCACAGACCGCCAGGTCAACAAGAAGCGCCGGCTGATGTCGCACCACAAGAAGGCCGAGAAGAAGCGCCGCGACAAGCGTTGACCAGCTGCAAGCTGCAAGCTGCAAGTTAAAGCAGACCGCGTTTCTCGCTGCTTTATCTTGTAGCTTGTAGCTTGTAGCTTGTAGCTTGTAGCTTGTAGCTTGTAGCTTGAAACTTGTAGCTTATAGCTCTCAGTCCCCAGGAAAGAGGGCTCCATGATCCGCAGCAAACTGCCGAATGTCGGCACGACCATCTTCACCACCATGTCCCAGCTCGCCGTGCAAACTGGCGCGTTGAACCTGTCGCAGGGGTTTCCCGATTTCAATGGCCCACAGGCACTGCTCGATGCAGTAGGCCGGCATGTGGCCGCCGGGCATAACCAGTACTCGCCGATGACCGGCCTGCCGGCGCTGCGCCAGCAAGTGGCGGCCAAGGTGGAGCGCTTGTACGGGGCAAAGGTGGATGCTGACCAGGAAGTGACCATCACCCCCGGCGCTACCGAGGCGATCTTCTGCGCCATCCAGGCGGTGGTGCATGCCGGTGACGAGGTGATCGTCTTCGATCCGTGCTACGACAGCTACGAGCCTTCGTTGGAACTGGCCGGTGGCCGTTGCGTGCATGTGCAATTGAGCGATGGCGACTTCCGTATCGACTGGCAGAAGTTCAGCGATGCCCTGAGCCCGCGCACGCGCATGGTCATCCTCAATTCACCGCACAATCCCAGCGGCGCCCTGATCACCCGCGAAGACCTCGACCAGTTGGCGCAGCTGATCGCCGACCGGGATATTTACCTGGTCAGCGACGAGGTCTACGAGCACCTGGTCTACGATGGGGTACGCCACGCCAGCGTGCTGGCCCATGCGCAGCTGTACCCGCGCGCCTTCGTGGTCAGTTCGTTCGGCAAGACCTACCACGTCACCGGCTGGAAGACCGGTTACGTGATCGCCCCGCCGGCGCTGAGCGCCGAACTGCGAAAGGTGCACCAGTACGTCAACTTTTGCGGCGTCACCCCGCTGCAGTGCGCGTTGGCCGACTTCATGGCCGAGCACCCGGAGCACATCGATGAGTTACCGGCCTTTTACCAGGCCAAGCGCGACCTGTTCTGCGGCTTGCTGGAGGGTTCGCGATTGCGCTTTACCCGCACGGCGGGCACTTATTTCCAGCTGGTGGATTATTCGCACATACGCCCGGACCTGAATGATGTCGACATGGCGCTGTGGCTGACCCGTGAGCACGGCGTGGCGACCATTCCGGTGTCGGTGTTCTACCAGCAACCCATCCCCGAGCAACGCCTGGTGCGCCTGTGCTTTGCCAAACGAGAGGAGACGCTGCGCCAGGCAGCGGAAAAACTATGCGCGATCTGAGCACATTGCCGAACCTGAAAATCGCCCTGGTGCAGACTACCCTTGCCTGGCATGACCGCGAGGCCAATTACGCGCACTTCGAGGTACTGCTTGAGCAGGCCGGTGAAGTGGACCTGGTGATCCTGCCAGAGATGTTCACCACGGGGTTCTCCATGCAATCGGAAAGCCTGTGCGAGCCTGAGAATGGCCCCACCTACAAATGGCTCAAGGCGCAGGCGAAAAAACACAACGCGGTGATTACCGGAAGCGTGATCGTGCAGGCGGCCGATGGCAGCCACCGCAACCGGCTGCTGTGGGCGCGCCCGGATGGCGAGATTCTGCACTACGACAAGCGCCATCTGTTCCGCATGGCGGGCGAGCACAAGCATTACACCCCGGGCGAGCGCCAGGTGCAGTTCGAGCTCAAGGGCTGGCGGATTCGCCCGCTGATCTGCTACGACCTGCGCTTCCCGGTATGGAGCCGCGACGCCCAGGATACCGACCTGCTGCTGTACACCGCCAACTGGCCGGCCGCTCGCCGCCAGCACTGGAACCGCCTGTTGCCGGCGCGGGGCATCGAGAACCTGTGCTATGTGGCAGCGGTGAACCGGGTGGGTACGGACGGCAAGGGCTTTGCCTATTCAGGTGACAGCCAGGTGCTGGACTTCCAGGGTGAGAGCCTGCTGAGTGCCGGCGAGGCGGACGGGGTGTTTACCGTGGTGCTGAGTGCGGCGGAACTGGCGGCGTACCGCACCAAGTTCCCAGCCAACCTGGATGCCGATACCTTCGAGCTGCATTGATTGCAAGACAAGGGTAGCCGGAGCATCTTCAGCGCCTGTGAGATCGAGCGCCGCCCGCGCGGCGCAATCGCGAGCTGCGCTCGCT
>NZ_RHQO01000051.1:0-33376 GCF_003935475.1 Pseudomonas sp. p99-361
GAAACAAACGTAGGAGCGAGCGCAGCTCGCGATTGCGCCGCGCGGGCGGCGCTCGATCTCACAGGCGCTGCATATCTGCTGGCAAACACTCAGTTCCCTGCCGCCAGCACCTGCGGGTTGGCCACGTTCTGCGGCGCCCCCCCGAAAAACGCCAGCACATTGTCAAAGGCATCACCGAAATACAGCTCGTAGCCGGTCTTTTCCACATACCCCAGGTGGGGCGTGGCCAGCACACGCGGGTGGCGCAGCAGGGGGTGGCCGGGGTCGAGCACCGGCTCCTGCTCGTACACATCCACCGCCGCGTAACCTGGCCGGCCTGTATCCAGTGCTTGCAGCAACGCCCCTGGCGCAATCAGTTCCGCGCGGCTCACGTTCACCAGCAGGGCGTCCTCCTTCATGCGTGTCAGGTCGTCCAACGTTACCCGGTGCCGGGTTTGCTCGGACAGGCGCAGGTTAATGCTGACAACATCCGCTTCGGCAAAAAACGCCTCGCGTGACGCCGCGGCCCGGTGGCCATCCGCCGCGGCGGCGGCCCGGCTGCTGTCGCTGCCCCACACCAGCACCGGCATGTCGAACGCCTGCGCATAGCGGGCCAGGCGTTGGCCGATCTTGCCGTAGCCCCAGATACCCAGCACCTGGCCAGCCAGGGCCTGCCCCAGGTTGACTTGCCAGTGGCCTTGGCGGAAGGCATCGATGGCCGGCACCAGTTCGCGGCGGGCATTGAGTATCAGCGCCCAGGCCAGCTCCGCTGGAGCGACTGGCGAGCTCCGGCCCTCGGTCACCACGATGCCACGGGCGGTACAGGCGGCCAGGTCGAGGTGGCTGGAGACCTTGCCGGTCTGGCTGATCAGCTTGAGGCTTGGCAGGCGATCGAGCAGGGCGGCGTCGATGCGGGTGCGTTCGCGGGTCAGTACGAGCGCGTCAGCGTCGGCAAAGCGTGCCGCCAATTGCTCGAGCGTCGCTGGCTGGGGGGCATGCAGTACGTGGACATCGTGCCCGTGCAGGCGACTGAAGCAGTCGAGGGTACGGATCACGTCCTGATAGTCGTCGGGGATGACAATGCGCATGGTGGTCGAGCCCTGGCAGTACTATGGGGGACCCACGATACCCCAACCTGACCTGCGTTCAAGTGCCTACAAAGGGGGGTGATAGCTGCTCCACCAGAAAATCCACGAACACCCGCACCCGCGCCGGCATCGACGGCCCGCCCACGAACACGGCATGGATTGGCTCGCGGTCGTCAGGGTTGTAGGCTTCCAGCAGCGGAAGCAGGCGTCCGCTGGCCAGGTCATCGGCCACCGTGAAGGTGCCGATGCGGGCCACGCCTGCACCCAGCCTGGCGAGCTGTGCCAGTGCTTCGCCGCTGCTGCATTCGATGTTGCCCCGCACCTTCAACGCAAAGACCTCGCCGTCGCGGCGGAACGGCCAGTCTGCTACGGCCCGGCGAAAGTTGAAGTGCAGGCAGTTGTGGCCGGCCAGGTCTTCAGGCACCAGCGGCGTACCGCAGCGCGCCAGGTACTCGGGCGAGGCCACGACCACCTGGCCGGTTTCGCCAATTGGGCGGGCGCTGAGCGAGCTGTCGGGCAGGTGGCCAAAGCGCAGCGCAACGTCGGCCTGGCCGGCGTGAATGTCGGCCACCTCGTCGCTGATGGTCAGGTCGACCAGTACCTGCGGGTAACGCGCGCTGAACGCCGCCAGCAGCGGCACCACGGTCAAGCGGGCATGCCCTTGCGCAGCGCTGATGCGCAAGCGCCCGCGCGGCACGCCCTGGTCGGCGATCGCATCCTCGACTTCCTGCAGGTCGGCCAGCACCCGCCGCGCGCCGCGCAGGTATGCCTCGCCCTCGGGGGTCAAGGTCAGGGCCCGGGTGGTGCGCAGCAGCAGGCGGGTGCCCAGGCGGTGCTCGGTGCGGGCGAGAATGCGGCTGACCGCCGAAGGGGTCAGGTTCAAGGCGCGGGCGGCGGCAGACAGGCTGCCCGCGTCCGCCACCTTGGCGAAAACCGCCATTTCACCGGATCTACCGCTGAAGTCCATTTGTGCCTCGTAAGCAAAGGTGATTGGCAAAAAGGCTGTCTAGTGCGCCAGGGAAGCAGATCGTAGCATTTGCCGCATAGCCAAGGAGTTTTTGCCATGCGTATCAATCCACCTCTGGTCGCACTTGCCATCGGTGCCTTCGGCATCGGTGTCACCGAGTTTGCCCCCATGGGCATGTTGCCCAGTATCGCCACTGACCTTGGCGTTTCCATACCTGCTGCCGGGCTGTTGGTCAGTGCCTATGCCCTCGGTGTGCTGATCGGCGCACCGCTGATGACCCTGGCCACGGTAAGGATCCCGCGGCGTTACCTGTTGATCGGCCTGATGGCGATCTTCACCCTGGGCAACCTGATGTCGGCACTGGCCAGTGACTACGCCAGTCTGCTGGTTGCCCGCGTGGTCACGTCACTGAACCACGGCGCGTTCTTTGGCATCGGCTCGATCGTCGCCGCCAGCGTGGTACCGCCCGAGAAGCGCGCCGGGGCGGTAGCAGCAATGTTCATGGGCCTTACACTGGCCACAATCGGCGGGGTGCCGCTGGCCACCTGGTTTGGTGAAATGCTGGGCTGGCGCACGGCGTTCTGGGGCATCGCCGGGCTTGGCCTGATCGCGATGACCACGCTGTGGTATGCACTGCCGAACGTGCCCTCGCCCAAAGGCGACGGGGCCATGGCCGAAATCCGCGTGCTTGTGCGGGGGCCGGTGCTGGCGGCGTTGTTGCTGACCGTGGTGGGCTCCAGCGCCATGTTCACGGTGTTCACTTACATTGCGCCGATCCTGCAGAACGAAGCTGGCGCGTCCACCACGTTCGTCACCGCCATGCTGGTGCTGTTCGGTGTCGGCCTGACCTTGGGCAACGTGTGGGGCGGCAAGGCGGCGGACCGCTCGGTCGAGCGCACCTTGATCCTGTCGTTGGCGGTGCTGATTGCCGTGCTGCTGGTGTTCCCGCTGGTACTGGACTGGCCACTGCCCACGGCACTGGCGATCCTGGTCTGGGGCGCGGCCAGCTTCGCCTTGGTGCCACCGCTGCAGATGCGCGTGATGGAAGCGGCCAAGGATGCCCCCAACCTGGCCTCGGCGGTGAACATCGGTGCATTCAACCTGGGGAATGCGATCGGCGCGGCGCTGGGCGGCGCGGTGATCAACGTGGGGTTGGGCTACGCGGCGATTGCCCTGGCAGGGGCGGCGATGGCGGCGCTGGGCCTGGTGCTGGTGCTGCTGTTTGCCTGGCGTGGCCGGGCGGCGGCCATGGCACAGTGCAATGTGCCAGGCTGACCGCGCCGGGGGGCTTTACGGGGTGCCGTTACGGCCATGCAGGTGGTAAGCCGGGCGCTCGCTCAGGCGCTCGTAGTAATCGCGCACAGCCGGTAGGTGCGGGTGCTCGAACGGCGTTTCGAACCAGCGGTTGACCGACAGGCCGATAGGAATATCGGCCAGGGTGAACTGGGCACCGGCCACGTAGGCGCCGGTAGCGGCCAGTTGCCGGTCGAGGATGTGCATGTAACGCGCCCAGTCCGCGCAACTCGCCGCCAGCGCCACAGGGTCCTGGTGGGCGGGCGAATGCCTGACCAGCGACATGAAGGCGTAGCTCCAGGCGCGGTTCAAGTCTGACGCCTGCCAATCTATCCACTGGTCGATCCTGGCCCGTGCCTGTGCTTCGCCGGGGTAGAACGCGGTGGCGCCATAGCGGTTGGCCAGGTAGCGGATGATGCTGTTGGACTCCCACAGGGTGAAGTCGCCATCCTGGATCACCGGAACCATGGCGTTGGGGTTCAGCGCCAGGAATTGCGCGGTGTCGGTGGCCTTGAAGCCCGTACCCCAGTCTTCGCGTTCGAAAGCAACCTCGAATTCGGCACAGGCCCACAGGACTTTTCGCACGTTGATGGAAGAAGCTCTGCCCAATATCCGTAGCATGATGTTCGTCCTGAATGGGGGTGGTTGATCGTCCGCCACTGCCCGGTCTCGGTCAAGGGGCAGGGTGCAAGGGGGTTCTGCACGGTAACTTTGTAGGGCATTTCCGAAAATGAGCCGTTCCAGGCCCAAGTCATTGTGGTGGCCCAGGCCGCCGCCTAGTCTCGGCACGCTCACCCCCCCGAGGAATGAACATGGAAAACGACACCCCCGAAGACAACAACACGCTCAATGTGGTGGCGGCGGCCAGCCGTTTCGGCCACCCCGATGCCGAACTGGTGCACATGCGGCCGCAGTTGCCGATACGAACCGCGCTAACGGAAGCCTCGGCGATCATGGGCTGCATTACTGAAATCACGCGCAAGGCCATCGACCGGCCAAGTGACCGCAAGGTGATGATCAAGGCCACGTTCTACCTGGCGGGCATGGCCAAGGCACTGGTCGATGGCCAGCTGCTGCAGATGCGCCAGGCGCGCGAGAAGGAGGGCATCGAGTAGACAGGGTTGCCTGGGGGCCATGAACTTGGCACCCTTGGGCGGTTTGAATCGTCTGCATCACCTCAAAAGGAGGTTCGCATTGAGTTGGGACAAGGTGGGGAAGCTCCTGGTCGCGGTGCTGGTTGGCCTGATGGTCCTGTCGGCCGCCTACGCGTTGTTCAGGGGCAACCCGCGGCTGGAAGCGTCACTGACGTATGCCTACCTCACCTATCCTGGCCAGTTCAGCGAGCGCATCAGCAAAGCCAGCGACCAGCTCAAGTATGAGCAGTTGCAGGGGCGTATCAACAGCATCAGCCAGGGGCAGTTGAGCCACGATCAGGTCGAGCGCCTGGTCGAACTGGCTCAGTTGCCGTACGCCCAGCTGTTCGCCAAACCGTTCGAGGCGGGGTTGGTGGACCACCGTACCGGCTTGCTCATCGAGCTGCACAACAGTGGCGATGCGCCGGTGCGCCAGGTCAAAGTGCGCCTGCCAGGCAAGGGCCTGGTGCAGGTGCGCGATGCTGCTGGCAACGACACACTGCTGGAGCAGGCTACCGCGCAAGTCGACATCCCTGTCATCGAGCCGGGTAGCCGGTGCAAGGTGTGGGTGTATTTCGACGCCGATTATTCCCAGATTCGCCAGGGCGGCGTCAGCATTACCCATGCCGACGGCGCAGCCAATGTGCAGGTGTATCACGAAGTGATCGGCTTCCCGGCAACCGTGGCCCGCTACAGCCGCGAGCTCATGGGGCTGCTGGTGGTACTGGCGCTGGGCGTGCTGGGCCTGGGTTACGCGCTGCTGGCGCGCCGCGCAGCGCAGCGTTAGGCGCTGCGCCGCAGCGCCCAGGCGCCTGCCTTACTGTTGAACCTCGCGGCTGGCCGTCTGCTGCTCGCCCGCGGCCTTGCCCCCAGGCAGTTGATCGAACGGGTGCAAGCCGTCTTTGCGGTAGGGGTCGCCGATCCAGCGCGGCGCGGCCAGGAACTGCGCGCTCACCAGGCTCTTGGCCGGCTCGAAGCCGTCGTAGCTCAAACCGGCAAGGTCCGACAGCGTATGGATCAGGTGCGAGCTGCTGTACGGGCGCTTGGCCATCGCCTGCAGGTCCCGCGGGTGCTGGGCCTGCCAGCTGGGTGAGGTCCACACCAGGAACGGAATGGTGTACATCGGCCGGGTCGGCGCGCTTTCGTTGCGCCCCAGGCGGTCGTGGTTGCCAGAACTGTATACGTCCTCACCATGGTCGGACAGGTAGACCAGGAAGCCATTCGGGCTGCCGGCAGAGTAGCGCTTGATCAGGCTCGACACCACGAAGTCGTTGTAGCGCACTGCGTTGTCGTAGAAATTGTAGGTTTGCACCTGGTCATCGGTCAGTGCACTCGGTGCGCCCTGCTTGTCGGTGAAGTGGGCATAGGCGTCCGGGTAGCGGTAGCGGTAGTCCATGTGGGTGCCCAGCAGGTGCACGATGATGAACTTGTTGGGGGCCGGGTCCTGCAGGGCCTTCTCGAACGGCGCGAGCACCACGTCATCGTACTGGCTGGCATTCTGGTTGCGCTGGTTGTTCAGGTACACCGGCACGTCCGTCTGCTGCGAGAAGGTGGTGAGCATGGTGTTGCGCTTGGTCATGGTTTGCTGGTTGGTGATCCAGAAGGTCTTGTAGCCTGCCTGTTTCATCAGGTTGATCAGCGAGGGGTCGGTGAGGAACCGGTCCGGGGCCTGCTCATCGCCGAAGGTCAGAATCTGCTGCATCACTTCGATGGTGTAGGGGCGGGGTGACACCACATCGCGGAATACGGTCAGCCCTTTGTCGTTGGCAGCCAGCGCGTCGAGGTTGGGGGTGGTGTCACGGTTGTAGCCATACAGGTGCATATGCTCGCGGGTGGTCGATTCACCCAGCACCAGAACCAGCGTGCGCGGTGCCGAACCGCTGTTGTCACGCAGGTTCTGTAGGGGCGGCAGGGCAGCATTCTGCGCCAGCAGCGCCTGCATGTTGTCCAGTTGCTGGCGGTACTGGCGGTAGCCGACCAGCAATTGCCAAGGCACTGCAGGTTCCATGCGCTGCTGTACCTTTTCCAGCGCATCGGCAAAATTGCGCTCCTGGGTGACCATTTGCTTGTAGAACGGCAGCACCAGGTTGGCTGCCAGCAACAGCACCACCACTGGTAGGCGGCTGCGCAGCGGCAGGTAGACCGGGCGCACGCGGCGCCACAGCAATACTGCCCCCACGGTGTACAGCAGCAACGCCAGGCCCAGCCAGGCACTGAAGTACTGGCTGAAGTACTCACCGGCCTCGGCGGTGTTGGACTCGAACATCACGAAGATGACGCTCTGCGAGAATTCCTGGCGATAAATGCCGAAATAGCTCAGGCCAACCAGCGAAGCAGCCCACAGCAGCAGGCCGATGAGCGCCGCAGTGGCGCGGGTAAGGCGGGGCAGCAGCAGCACTGGGGCCAGCCACAGGCTACTGAGGAAAAACGCATCACGGAAACCCGAGAAACCGGTAGTGCCACTGAACAGCAGCAATGCCTGGGTGACGCCAGAGAAATACCAGAAGAACAGCAAGAGCCAGCCCAGGCCGGCCCAGTCCACGCGGGAAGGGGAAGTGGTGTGTGACACGTGTGCCTCGTCGTACCTTGGTAGCCCGCAACTGTGTGCGTGGCCGGAAAGGGCGTGACGCTAATCTGTGGACTGTGAAAATAACGTCAAGGCGAGCAGCCATCGGGCCTTGGTCGTAGCCCGCTGCGCAGCAGCCGTGCGCAGCGGGTTGCTTGCACGGGTATGATGGCGGCAGCTAAACCGTACTCAAAGGCCGTGTGGACCATGAACCGTCGTAAGAAGATCAAGCAGCTGTTGCAGGCGCACCAGAAGAAAGCCAGCGCCAAACTCGCGCCGCGCAAGCCCAGGTACATCTGCAAGGCTGACCGTTTGAAGCTGGAAACAGAAGGGGTGGAGGCGGCCCCACCCCAGGCTGACTGAAGCGCCAGCAGCCGGTGTGTCGGCTTCAGCGGCGGTAGTGCCGGTGTTCGTCATAGTGGCGTTGGTGCATCGCCCGCTCATGGCGGCGCTCCCAATCCCGGCGGCGTTCCCAGTCGCGTCGCCGCTCCCAGTCGCGCCGGGCCTGCTCGCGGCGCCACTGCTCGCGGCGCCAGTCCCCCCTGTGGTCGTGCCAGCGGTGGTCATCATGGGCCAGCAGGGGCGCCGGCTGAACAGCGGCGGCATTGGCCACGCTCGACCAAGGGTTGCTGGCCGCAGGCAACGCTGGCTGAACGGCCGGGGCCGCCACTTCGGCCGGTTTCAGTGGCAGGGCCGAAGCCGTGCCCGCTGCTGCAAGCGAGAACAGACCGAACAGCATCCACCTAGCGACTTGTATTTTCATGAGCGAAGCCCACCTCTGATCACAATTGAGCTATCAGGCCAGCGGTGAGGCAAGCTGCTTCGCCTGCCGTGACCGTTCTGTGCCACCCTCATAGACCAGCAACCAGGAAAAAGTTCGCTGCAGCAATAACTTGTACAATTATGCGGCAAGCAACCCGCGCGGCCCAAACCGGATCAGCGTTCGGCAAACACTGCGCGCAGGTGGCTGCGGTAATGCTCGAACGCAGCGATTGCGCCGTTTATCGCCTCGGCCTCTTGCTGTTCATCCAGCGCCAGGGCGTCCACACGGGCCACAAACTCACGCCAATGCAGCGCACGGCCATCAGGGTGCGGGGCCAGGTGGCTGGCGCCCTGGTCTTCACCCAGGCCCAGGCGTTGAGTGTACTTGAACAGAAACGCAGCCCCCAGGTTCGACCCCTCGCTGCAATACAGCCAGCCCAACGCCTGCGCCGGGCTGGCGCACACCGAAGGTGGTGGCGGTGGCGCGGGCAGGCCCAGGTCCAGGAGGTCGGCCTGCACCGCGGCAAACCGTGACAAAGCCGATAGCCCCGGTAGTTGCCGGTTGAGCTGCGGGTCCTGATACAACGCCAGCAAGCTGCCATGAAAACCATGCTGCACCTGCAGGAACCGGCCGTAGCGCTCGCGGCTCTCAAACGGCCGTGCCGCCATGACCAGCTGATCGACGCTGTCATGGTCGCGGCTGCTGGCCGCTTTCAAGCGTTGGCAGCGGCCTGGCTGCGAAACAGAGGGGGGTGCTGCGGTCATCGGCATATCCGTGGCATGAACGTAATGCGCCCATCATGCTTGCCACCTCGGCCAGCAGCAAGCGTTGCGCGGTGTCAGGCGCCTGCCCGGCTGGAGCCCTTGCGCGAGCCGGCTGAGCCGTCGCGGGCGAACAGCCCATGGACCACTGCGCGCAACCAGCGGTTACCCCCGTCCTGGTGGTAGCGGGCGTGCCAGTGCTGCTTGACCGTGAAACCCTCGACCGCGAACGGGCAGTCGTGCACCTGCAAATCATGCATGTCGGCCAACGTCTGGCCGATATGGCGGGGCAGGGTGGCGATCAGGTCGGTGCTCCCGAGGATCATGCCCAGGCCCAGGAACGCGGGTAGCTCAAGCACGATGCGGCGCTCGATGCCGGCCCGCGCCAGTGCCGTTTCCAGCAGCTTCTGGCCGGTGCCGGCGCTGATCTGCACATGGCCTTCGGCGTGGTAGCAGGCCATGCTCAGGCCGCCGGCCAGGCGCGGGTGCCCGCGCGCGCTCAGGCACACCCAGTCCTGGTCGAACAGCACTTGCTGGTACATGCCGCCGCCCAGCCACGGTACGAAGCCGATCGCCAGGTCAGCTTCACCCGATTCCAGCGCGCTTTCGCTGTTGCCATCGATGCGTACCGCCTCCAGGCGAATGCCGGGCGCGTGGCTGCGCACGTGGTTGAGGATGCTGGGCAGCAAGGTGATGTGGCTGGCGTCGCTCACACACAGGCGAAAGCGCCGTTGTGCCGTAGCGGGTTGGAACTGCGGTTCCCAGGCCGCGAGCCGGCGCAGTGATTCGAGGACTTCGCGGCACGGCCCGATCAACTGGTCGGCGCGCGGGGTAGGCGCCATGCCCCCAGGGGTGCGCACGAACAGCGGGTCGTTCAGTTGTTCGCGCAGGCGGCCCAGCCAGATGCTGATGGTCGGCTGGCTCTGCCCCAGCTGTTCAGCGGCGCGGGTAACGCTACGGCAGTGGTAGAGCACATCGAACAGTTGCAGCAGCTTGGGTTCGGGCAGTACCGGGGCAGTGGTCATTATTGCGAATCTCAATGGGGCTATTTGCTGCATTGTATAGCGCTAATAAGCGTGGCTGCATAAGGTGATCGCAAACCACGGAGGTCAGCGATTTGAAAATCTGCATTCTGGGCGCCGGCGCCCTGGGCTGCGCCATCGGCGCGGCATTGAGCGAAGCCGGGCATGAAACCTGGCTGCTCAACCGAGGCCGTGCGCATGTCGAGGCCATCAACCAGCACGGCCTGCAGGTGCAGGATGAGCGCGGCCAGCGCCAAGTCCGCGTGCATGCGGCGACGTGCGCCGATGAGGTGGGGGTGGCCGACCTGGTGGTGGTCCTGGTGAAGTCGTTCCACACCGCCGAGGCGATCGCCGGGGCCACGGCGCTTCTGGGCCCGCAAACGCTGCTGCTGTCACTGCAGAACGGCTTGGGGCACGAGGATATCCTGGCGCAGGCGGCCGGGCGCGAGCGGATACTGGCTGGCAAGACCTATGTCGGCGGCGTGCTGCTGGCGCCGGGGGCGATCCGCGCCGGGGTGGCCGGCAAGCAGACCTACATCGGTGAACTGGACGGCCAGCGCAGCGCCCGCGTGCAGGCTATCGCCGAGGTATTCAACGGTGCCGGCCTGGCCACCACGGTCAGCGACAACATCCTCGGCACCATGTGGGACAAGCTGCTGGTCAACGTCGCCACCGGTGCGCTCAGCGCCATCACCAGGCTCAGCTATGGCCAGCTGTACAGCGAGCCGCTGCTGGCGAGCACCGCCAAGGCGGCCGTTGCCGAAGCGATCGCGGTGGCCGAGCGCGCCGGTATCCGCCTGAGCCTGACCAGCCCCGAGGCAGCCTGGCAGTTGGCCGCCGAAGGCCTGCCGGCGAGCTTTCGCACCTCGATGCTGCAGAGCCTGGAAAAAGGCTCGATCACTGAAATTGACTTCATCAACGGTTCCGTCGTGCGCTGGGGCCAGCGCCACGGCGTAGCCACCCCCGTCAACGCCACCCTGGTGGCGTGTATCAAAGGCATCGAACGCGCGATGGCCGACCAGCAGAACAAGGACAACCCATGAGCCAGCCGAAAGCCTACCTCGAGCACGTCGCCTTCTGGGTGCGTGACATCAACTGGCATATCCGCTTTTTCAGCGAGGTGTGCGGCATGACCCTGCGCGAGTCGCAGGGTGACCCCGAGCAGCCGACCCAGTACTGGACCCTCGGCGGCCTGCAGTTCATCCACCAGCCCGACTTTGCAGGGCCTGAAGGGCGCATGGCGCACCTGGGGATCATGTGCGAAGACCTGGAGGCGGTGCTGGCGGCAGCACAGCGTTTCGGCGTCAGTGCAATGCCGCAGGGCCGCAACTGGCTGCGCTTGCCCGACGGCCTGGCGGTGGAGTTCATCCAGGCATTGCCCAAGGCGACGGTGGCCCAGGCGCTGGCTATCAACCCACGTGCGCAGGTGCAGCCATGAGCGTGACTGAAAAGTACTGGGACGACGCCCGCGAGGGCGATGAATGCATCAGCCCGAGCTACACCGTCACCCGCGAACGCATCCTGGCCTATGCCGACCTGACCGGTGACCATACCCCGGTGCATGTCGATGAGGCGTATGCCAATGCCAGCCACTTTGGCTGCCTGGTTGCCCACGGCCTGTTCGGCCTGTCGATCGCCGATGGCTTGAAGACCCAATGCGATTACCGCTTCGTGCCGGGTATGTCACTGGGCTGGACCTGGGATTTCGTGTTGCCGATCAAGGTCGACGATGTGCTGCATGTGCGCATGCGCGTTGGCGCGATGCGCCTGAGTAAAAGCCGCCCGGGTTGGGGCATCGTGGTCCTGCCGTCGGAGCTGATCAACCAGCACGGCCAAGTCGTGCAACGCGGCGAGCACCGGCTGATGGTGCCGTGCAAGGGGGCAGCATGAGCCAGGCATTGCCATTGGCGGGTATCCGCGTCATCGACTACAGCCATTTTCTTGCCGGGCCTTATGTCGGGCGTTGCCTGGCGGCGCTGGGCGCCGAGGTGATCAAGGTTGAACGGCCAGGCAGCGGCGACGCCGGTCGCCAGCACGCGTTCACCCTGGATGACCAGCAAAGCGGTTACTTCCTGCAACTGAACATGGGCAAGCAGGGCGTCAGCGTCAACATGAAGGACCCACGGGGCAAGGCCTTCATGCAGCGCCTGACCGATTCGGCCGACGTGTTCATCGAAAACTACCGGCCGGGCGCGCTGGACAAGCTGGGGTTGGGCTATGCCGAGCTGGCGGCGCGCAACCCGCGGTTGGTGTACTGCTCGATTTCGGCCTATGGCCACACGGGGCCGGATGCACACCGCGCCGGCTTCGGGCTGATTGCCGAGGCCAAGAGCGGGATCATGCAGATGGTTGGCGTACCGGGCGAAGCACCGCCGCTGCTGCGCATTTCGCTGGGCGACATGTACACCGGCATCCACGCCGTGGCAGCCATCAATGCCGCCTTGCTGGGGCGCGTCAGCAGTGGCCGTGGCCAGCACATCGACATGGCCTTATACGACACGCTGGTGTCGATGCATGAGTACGCGGTGCAGTGCTTCACCCTGTCCAACGGCACCGTACTGCCCGAGCAGACCGGCCATGACATGCCCACCTCGACGTTGTATGGGGTGTTCCGTGCCGCCGACGGCGACCTGGTAATCGCTGCCCAGGTCGATGACGCCTGGCGGCGCTTTGCCGGCATGCTTGAAGCCAATGGTGGCCCGGCAGGTTTTGCCAGCGACAGCCGCTACCACAGCGTGAATGGCCGCAATGCCCACCGCGAAGCAATTCTGGCGGTGGTGCGCGATTGGGTGGGCGCGCGGCCAGTGGCGGCTATCCTGGCCTTGCTCGATGCCATCGACGTGCCCAGCGCCAAGGTACAGCGCATCGACGAGGTGCTGGCCGACCCGCAGATTCAGGCGCGCAACATGGTCGTCGAACAGCATCACCCGCGCTATGGCACACTGCGCCTGCCCAACCTGCCGTTCCGTTTTTCCGACTGCGACACCACCATCCACCAGGTGGCACCGGACCTGGGCCAGCACAACGCCGAAGTCGCCGCCGGGCTTGGCTTCAGCGCCGAAGAAATCACCGCCATGCAGGCAGACGGGGTGCTGTTCACCCATGGAGAGGCACGATGAGCGACCGCTATGCAGTGATCGGCCGACCGATCAACCACACCAAGTCTCCGCTGATCCACGGGCTGTTCGCCCAAGCCTGTGGCCAGCAGCTAGAATATGGCGCAATCGAGGGGTCTCTGGAGGGCTTCGAGGCCCAGGTGCTGGCGTTCCGCGGTGAGGGTGGGCTGGGCATGAACATCACGGCACCGTTCAAGCTGCGCGCCTTCGAACTGGCCGAGCGCTGCAGCGAACGAGCGCAACTGGCCCGCGCAGCCAACGCCCTGAAGTTCGAGAACGGCGGCATCGTGGCAGAGAACTTCGATGGTATTGGCCTGCTGCTCGATATCGAGGTCAACCTCGGGGAGCCGCTGCATGCGCGTCGTGTGCTGGTACTGGGGGCGGGTGGCGCGGTGCGTGGGGCGCTCCTGCCGTTCCTGCAGGCCGGCCCTGCCGAGCTGGTGATCGCCAACCGCGACATGGCCAAGGCAGTGGCGCTGCGCAATGAGCTGAATCACCCGCGGCTGCGTATCAGCCGGTACGAAGAACTGCCGGGGCAGGCTTTCGATATCGTGGTCAACGCCACCTCTGCCAGCCTGGTCAGTGAGTTGCCACCGCTGCCTGCCGAGGCCTTGGCCAATACCCGGCTGGCGTACGAACTGGCTTATGGCAAAGGCCTCACGCCATTCCTGCGCCTGGCCCGTGAACAAGGTGTGGCGCGCCTGGCCGATGGTGTGGGCATGCTGGTCGAGCAGGCGGCAGAGGCGTTTGCCTGGTGGCGCGGGGTGCGCCCCGAAACCGGTGCCGTGATCGATCGCCTGACCATCCCGCTGGAGTAGGCCTATGGTTGCCAACGTGCCCGTGCAGCTCCGCGCCCCCGAACGGCGGCTCGGTTGTCCATGACCGGGCCGCCAACGCAACGCCCTGGCACCCTGGCCCACCCGGCAGCCGCCCAGCGCTCGCGCCAGACCACCTGCATTGCGTTGCTGGTGGCCATCACGTTCTTCATGGAGAACCTGGACGCCACCGTCATTGCCACCGCGCTGCCGCAAATGGCCAGCGATTTCGGCCAGAGCGCGGTCAGCCTGAACATCGGTATCAGTGCCTACCTGCTGGCCGTGGCAGTGTTCATCCCGCTCAGTGGCTGGCTCGCCGAGCGCTTTGGCCCGCGCCAGGTGTTCGCCGGGGCTATCGCCTTGTTCACTGCCGCTTCGTTGCTGTGTGGGCTGGCCGCCAGCCTGGAAGCCTTTGTGGCTGCACGGGTGTTGCAGGGCATCGGCGGCGCCCTGATGGTTCCGGTGGGGCGGTTGGTGGTGTTGCGCACCACCGAGAAAAAAGACCTGGTGAAGCAGCTCGCGGTCATCACCTGGCCGGGCCTTGTGGCACCGGTACTGGGCCCGCCGCTCGGTGGCCTGATCGTCACGCACGGGTCGTGGCCGTGGATCTTCTACCTGAACATTCCCCTCGGTTTGCTGGCCCTTGCCGCCGCCTGGCTTTTGATACCCGACACCCGCTGCGAGGCGCCGCGCCGCTTCGACACGCTGGGCTTCGTCTGGTTGGGCTCGGCCTGTGCGGCCTGGCTGGTGGGCCTGGAGCTGCTCGGGTCACTGGCCGGCGACAGCCTGGGGGCAGGGCTGGCACTGGTAGTGCTTGGGGCTGTGCTGACCGGGTTGGCCATCCGTCACGGTCGGCGCCACCCGGCCCCCCTGTTGCCCCTGCACACCCTGGCCATCCGAACCTTCAGGGTCAGCATCGTGGGCGGCACCCTGTTCCGCCTGTCGATCAGCGCGTTACCGTTTCTGATCCCTTTGCTGTTGCAGGTCGGCTTCGGCCTGCCACCGTTGGACGCCGGCCTCTTGGTGCTGGCGATCTTTGCCGGCAACCTGGCGATGAAGCCGTTCACCAGCGGGTTGTTGCGGCGCTTTGGTTTTCGCCGTGTGTTGCTGGGCAACGGCTTGGTCGGCGTGGCCTGCATCCTGGCCTGCCTGGGGTTGCAGCAGGGCATGGCGTGGTACTGGATGGCGCTGGTGCTGTTCATGGGCGGGCTGTCACGGTCGATGCAGTTCACCACCTACAACGCGGTGGGGTTTGCCGATGTGCCGCAGCAGCAGATGGGCGAGGCATCGACGCTGTTCAGCATGTGCTTCCAGCTGGCCATGGCGTTGGGGGTGGCGGTGGTAGCGCTGCTGTTGCGCGTGGCCATGCAACTGCGTGGCGGCGAGAGCGGGTTGACCGTTGCCGACTTCCACTGGGCGTTGCTTGGCCTTGCACTGATTGCCGGTGTGGCCCTGCTGGACGCCCTGCGTTTGCCGGCCAATGCCGGCGACCAGGTGTTGCGCAACTGAGGCAACGGGCTGCGTTGCAGCCCATTGCCGGCGAGCCCACAGCACGCGGGTGCAGCGCAAACGGCTGGCTTGCCGTCGCGTTCAGGCGCCGCTGACCAATTGCAGGGCCAACTGGTTGTGGCGTTCCAGCACCCGCGGCAGGTCGACCGTGGCCAACTGGCCGTCCTTGACCACCACGCGGCCATTGATGACGCTGGTGTGGACCTGGGTCGGGGTGCAGAACACCAGCGCGGCCAACGGGTCGTGGTGGCCGCCGGCGTAAGCCACATGGCCGAGGTCGAACGCGACGAAGTCGGCGACCATGCCCGGTGCCAGGGCGCCGATGTCGTTGCGGTTGAGCACTTTGGCGCCGCCCAGGGTCGCGATTTCCAGCGCTTCACGGGCGGTCATGGCGTCGGGGCCGAAGCCAACCCGCTGCAGCAGCAGGGCCTGGCGCACTTCGCCGATCATGCTGGCGCCGTCATTGGAGGCCGAACCGTCGACGCCCAGGCCAACCGCAACGCCGTGGTCACGCATCTTGCGCACCGGGGCAATGCCGGAGGCCAGGCGCATGTTCGAGCAAGGGCAGTGGGCAACCCCGGTACCGGTACGGGCGAACAGCTCGATGCCATGCTGGTCGAGCTGTACGCAGTGGGCGTGCCAGACGTCGTGGCCGACCCAGCCGAGGTCTTCGGCATACTCGGCGGGCGTCATGCCGAATTTTTCACGGCTGTAGGCGATGTCGTTGACGTTCTCGGCGAGGTGGGTGTGCAGCGAAACGCCATACTGGCGCGCCAACACCGCAGCTTCGCGCATCAGGTCGCGGCTGACCGAGAACGGCGAGCAGGGCGCCACGACGATGCGGCGCATCGACCCGTGACTGGCGTCGTGGTAGTCCTCGATCAGGCGCTGCGACTCCTTGAGAATGTCGGCTTCCTTCTCGACCACCGCATCTGGCGGCAGGCCGCCCTGGCTTTGCCCTACGCTCATGCTGCCGCGCGCGGCATGGAAGCGCATGCCGATCTCGCTGGCAGCATGAATGCTGTCGTCGAGCTTGCAGCCGTTGGGGTAGATGTACAGGTGGTCGCTGGAGGTGGTACAGCCGGACAGCAGCAGCTCGGCCATGGCGGTCTGGGTCGACACCGCGATCATTTCCGGGGTCAGCCGAGCCCAGATCGGGTACAGGTTGGTCAGCCAGTTGAACAGTTCACCGTCCTGAGCCGCCGGCACCACGCGGGTCAGGCTCTGGTACATATGGTGGTGGGTGTTGACCAGGCCCGGGATGACCACCTTGCCGGCCATGTCCAGCACCACGTCGGCGTGCTGGGGCAGGCTATCGCTGGGGCCCACTTGCTTTATCAGGTTGTCTTCGATGTACAGGCCGCCGTTTTTGATTTCGCGGCGTTCGCTGTCCATGGTGACCAGCAGTTGGGCGTTCTTGACGAGGAGGGTTTTCTTGGTAGCGGTAAATGACATGGCTTAAGCCCGTCGCAATACGCCAGGGCGATTACCGAGGTCGTAGGCGAACACGTATGTAATCAGGAATCCTGAAAGTTGTATACATCAGCGCTCGATTGATGAAATCGAGTCATCCGATTAGTGAAATAACACCTGAAATACGAATTAAGTTTACCAATAGACTGGTGACCTTATTTCTGGAGCCTGTCTTGATGTCCGCTTTCGAACCAAGCCCTGGGGTCGCCACCCCAAGCCGGCACGCTGCAATCAGCATTGCCATTCTGGCGTTTTCAGCCTTTTTGATCGTGACCACCGAATTTCTGATCGTTGGCTTGTTGCCCGCGCTTAGCCAGGACCTGGGTATTTCCATATCGCTGGCGGGGCAGTTGGTCACCCTGTTCGCATTCACCGTGATGCTGGCCGGCCCGCTATTGACGGCGGCGTTGGCGCACCTGGACCGCAAGCGCCTGTTCATCGGCATTTTGCTGGTCTTCGCCGCAGCCAATGCGCTGGCTGCTGCCTCCGACAGTTTCTGGGTGCTGGCCGTCGCCAGGGTGATACCGGCACTGGCGCTGCCGGTGTTCTGGGGCACCGCCAGTGAAACCGCCGGCCACCTGGCTGGGCGCGACAGGGCCGGGCAGGCCATTGCCAAGGTCTACCTGGGTATCTCGGCGGCGATGTTGCTGGGTATCCCGTTGGGGACCGTGGCAGCAACGGCGGTGGGGTGGCGCGGTGCATTCTGGATCCTGGCTGCGTTGTCGCTGCTGATGGCGCTGGCGATGTGGGTATGGATGCCGCACGTGGCGCGCACGGCGAAAGTTGACTTCATGCAGCAGGCGCGCATTTTCAAAGAGCGTTTTTTCCTGGCCAATGTGCTGCTGTCGGTGGTGGTGTTCACGGCCATGTTCACGGGCTACACCTATCTGGCCGACCTGCTGCAGCGGGTAGCGGGCGTGGCCCCGGCGCATACCGGCTGGTGGCTGATGGGCTTTGGCGCGGTCGGCTTGCTCGGCAACTGGATCGGCGGGCGGGCCGTGGACCGCTCACCGCTCAGGGCCAGCGCGCTGTTCCTGGTGCTGTTGGCCATTGGCATGGCGGCGCTGGTGCCGCTGGCCCAGGGGGCCGTGCTGTTCTGCCTGGCGCTGGCGCTGTGGGGCATTGCCAACACGGCACTGTACCCGGTGAGCCAGGTGCGGGTGATGAGTTCGGTCACCCATGCCCAAGCCCTGGCGGGTACCACCAATGTGTCGGCGGCCAACGCCGGTATCGGCCTGGGGGCCGTGCTGGGTGGCATGACCATTTCCCACCTGGGGGTCGGCTACGTGGGCTATGTGGCGGCTGGCATCGCCTTGCTGGCGCTGGCGTTGGTGCCCGTGGTGGGCCGGCTGGCGCCTCAGCCCGGTGCGCAGGCCCGGCTGCCGTGAGGCGCCAGGCGCGGTAGCAGGTAGTCGAGCAAGGCGCGGACCTTGGGTAGCCCTTCGCGGCTTTTCAGCCACACCAGGTTCATTGGCAAGCCGTCGGTGGCCAGCGCCGGCAATACTTCGACCAGGCGCCCCTGGTCGAGGTACTGCTGGGTCAGCCAGGTGGGTAGCTGGCCGATGCCATGGCCGGCCAGCACCGCTGCCACTTCGCCTTCGCCATCGCCCACGGCAATGCGCGGCTGCACGGTACGCCGCTCCATTTCGCCGGGGTGGCGGCCTTTGAAATACCACGGGCTGACCAGGCCGTCGGTGTGGCCATAACCCACGCAGTGGTGGTGCTCCAGGTCGCGCTCGTGTTGCGGCACGCCATGCTTTTCCAGGTAGCCAGGCGCGGCACAGAACATCAGGCGCTGGGCACCGAAGTATTGGTGGCCTAGCGCCGCCGGCCAGGCATCTGGGCCACCGATGCGCACCACGATATCGATGCCCTCGTGCACCGGGTCGACGAAACGGTCGGAGAACGACACATGCGGCTGCAGCAACGGGTGCAGGCGGATGAAGTCGAGGATCAGCGGCAGCACATGCAGGCGACCGTAAGAGGCGGGCAGTTCGATCCGCACTTTGCCATGGGGCTGGTCATCGCTGGCCGCCAGGGTGTGCTCGACTTCTTCCAGGTCGGCCAGGACCGAGGTGCAGGTGCGATAGAACACCACCCCCGCTTCACTCAGCGACAGGCTGCGCGTGGTGCGGTTGAACAGCCGGGCCCCCAGGCGGGCCTCCAGCCGGGCCACGCTCTTGCTGACGGCCGAGCTGGTCAGGTTGAGCCGCTCGGCAGCTGCCGTGAAACTGCCCAAGTCAGCGACGGCGACGAAAACGTCAATCCCTTTGAGGCGTTCGGAAGAGTACATGGGTGGCTTCTTTGATGAACTGGGTTCCCGGTTCGGGTGTGCCTATTGAAGCCTCGCACGTGGATTTCATCAATGAGTTTCGCCTGGCCTGGCCCGCAACGTGACCCGAAACGCCCGGGTAAGCCACAGCAGTACCAGCAGGCCCATGCCCATCCAGCACAGGCCAATGCTGAACGACAGGCTGGTCAGGCTACTCCACAGCCACAGCGTGCTGAGAAAACCCAGCCCCGGTATGGCGCCGTACAGCACCACATTACCGGCACCGCGCAGCTTGCGGTCGATGAGGTAGTGTTTGACCACCGCCAGGTTCACCGCCGAAAAGGCGAACAGTGCGCCGAAACTGATCATGTTGGCCACGGTGTCGAGGGTAATGACCAGGGCAATCAGCGACAGCAGGCTGACCACCAGGATGGCGGTGGCCGGTACGCGCTTTTTCGTTGCAAGCTGGCCAAACGCCCGCGGCAGCACGCCGTCACGGCCCATCGCGAACAGCACCCGTGACACGCTGGCTTGCGACACCATGGCCGAGGCGAAGCAGCCGGCCACGTAAGTGGCGGTGAATGCGCTGACCAGCAGTTCGCCGCCTACCCGGCGCATGACGTCCACCGAGGCCGAGTCCGGGTCGGCAAAGCTGCCCCAATCGGGGAAGACCAGTTGTGCGCAGTACGACACCACCAGGAACAGCAAGCCGCCGATCAGGGACACGGCAAGGATCGCCAGCGGAATACGGTAGGTCGGGTTGCTGGTTTCCTCGGCCATGGTCGAGACCGCATCGAAGCCCAGGAATGACAGGCACAGTACGGCCGCGCCGGTCATCACCAACGGCACGCTGAAACCGTCGTGGTGGAACGGCGCCAGCAGCGAAACGGGTTCGGCCTGGCCGCTCAGCCTGAGCGCCGCCAGGCCGACGAAAACCACGATGAACACCAGTTGCGTCACCACCAGGATCCAGTTGACGCGGGTGATCGACTCGATGCCGATCAGGTTGAGGAAGGTGACCAAGGCGATGGACCCCGCCACCCACACCCAGGCATGAATGGCCGGGAAGTATTCCGACATGTAGATGCCGATCAGCAGGTAGCTCAGCAGTGGCAGGAAAATGTAGTCGAGCAGCAGGGTCCAGCCGGTGATGAAGCCGATGTGGCTGCCAAAGGACTTGCGGGTATAGGTGTAGACCGAGCCGGAGTACGGGTGGGCCTGGACCATGCGGCCGTAGCTGTAGGCGGTCAGCAGCATGGCGGCGAGGGTCAGCAGGTAGGCAGTGGGCAGGTGCCCCTTGGTCATCTGGGTGACCAGCCCATAGGTGGTGAAGACCGCCAGCGGCACCATGTATGCCAGGCCGAACAGCACCAGGGCGGTCATGCTCATGGACTGGCGCAAACGCCCGCTGCTGGCGGCAGGTTGCGCGGTGGCGGGTGGGGTGGTGGGGTGAGCTGTACTTGTTGTTGTATGCATTGCTAACTCCTGGAAAGGGATGCAGGCCACCGCGGCAGGCGAGCAGGCTCGTTACCGGGGGTGTCGTGCAAGGAGGTCGAGCGCAAGGCTCGCAGCGCTGGAGCGGGTTGATGCTCCCACACCCCGCCAGCACCCGGAATCACCCTTTGGGGTGAGCCCAGGCAGCGGCCAGCCGGCTCACCCCAAAGGGTGATTCCGCAGGTTCCCCTGCCATGGGAGTATCTGCCCAACCACGCACCGCACTGGCGGCGGTGCCTTACTCCATATGGCAGGCCGACTGTGACTATCCAATTGCTTTCAGAACAGTGGTTCGAGCACCAGGCCAAGGTCACCGAGGCGATCGGCCGGCCTGGCTTTGCCGCCAATCTGTTTGCAGCACTGGGCGTGATCCGGCCGATCCAGGCCACCACGGTGTACCTGTACCCGCACTACGGCATGCCCTGCGCGCTGTTCGAGCAGGACGACAAGGCGCCCTGGCAGCCCGAGGGCAACGTCAGCCGCTACCTGTCGGGTTTCTACCTGCTCGACCCGTTCTACGGTGCTTGCGTGGAGCAGCTGGGGTCTGGCTGCTACGGCCTGTTCGAGGTGGCCCCCGACCATTTTGAGGTCAGCGAGTACTACCAGTCGTTCTACCGCCACTCGCACCTGGCAGACGAACTCAACTACATCCTGCAGCTGGCCCCCGGCCAGAGCCTGGCCGTGTCGCTGGCCTTCACCGACAAGCTCGACCCGCAAACCCGGGCGCTGTTCGGGCACATCACGCCCTGGGTGCTGGCGCTACTCGGCAAGCATTTCGCCGGCGTCGACAGCCGTGCCGGGCGCTTCGAAAACATCCTTGAGCAGCGTATTCACGCTGCGCTGAACAACTTCGGCAGCTCGTTGCTGACCGAGCGCGAATGCCGCATTGCCCAGCTGATCTTGCGCGGCCATTCGACCAAGTCGCTGGCCGAGCGCCTGGGCGTGTCGGAAGACACCATCAAGTCGCACCGCAAGAACGTCTACGCCAAGCTCGATATCGGCACCCAGTCCGAGCTGTTTTCCCTGTTCATCGACGCGCTGGCCAATGCCCAGGGCGTGCTGGGCAAGGACCCGCTGGAAAGCTATATGGGCAAGCGGCGCTGAGCGCCGCTGCCGTGCACCCCACCGCAAAGGAAAACCAACAATGAATGCGCCTTTCGCCCCGCAACGCCAGACCCGTGACTACCAGGCAGCCGACGCCGCGCACCACATCCATGCCTTCCTCGACCAGAAGGCGCTGAACGCCGAAGGGCCGCGGGTGATCGTCGGTGGCGAGCGCCTGCACCTGTGGGACAGCGAGGGCAAGCGATACCTGGATGGCATGTCCGGGCTGTGGTGCACCCAGCTCGGTTACGGCCGCCGCGACCTGACCGCCGCTGCCGCCAGGCAGATGGACCTGCTGGCGTACTACAACATGTTCTTCCACACCACCCACCCGGCGGTGATCGAGCTTTCGGAGCTGCTGTTCAGCCTGCTGCCAGGGCACTACAGCCACGCGATCTACACCAACTCCGGCTCCGAGGCCAACGAGGTGCTGATCCGCACCGTGCGCCGCTACTGGCAGGTGGTCGGCCAGCCGAGCAAGACGATCATGATCGGCCGCTGGAATGGTTACCACGGCTCGACCCTGGCGGCCACGGCGCTGGGTGGCATGAAGTTCATGCACGAAATGGGCGGGCTGATCCCGGATGTGGCGCACATCGACGAGCCTTACTGGTACGCCGAAGGCGGTGAGCTGAGCCCGGCCGAGTTCGGCCGCCGCTGTGCCTTGCAGCTGGAAGAAAAAATCCTGGAGCTGGGTGCAGAAAACGTTGCCGGCTTCATTGCCGAGCCGTTCCAGGGCGCAGGCGGCATGATCTTCCCGCCGGAAAGCTACTGGCCGGAAATCCAGCGCATCTGCCGCCAGTACGATGTACTGCTGTGTGCCGACGAGGTGATTGGTGGCTTTGGTCGTACCGGCGAATGGTTTGCCCACGAATACTTCGGCTTCCAGCCCGATACCCTGTCCATAGCCAAAGGCCTGACCAGCGGCTACGTGCCCATGGGCGGGCTGGTGCTGAGCAAGCGCATAGCCGAAGCCCTGGTGGAGCGGGGCGGGGTGTTCGCCCACGGCCTGACCTATTCCGGCCACCCGGTGGCAGCGGCGGTGGCCATCGCCAACCTGAAAGCCCTGCGTGACGAAGGCATTGTGCGCCAGGTGAAGGACGACACCGGCCCCTACCTGCAGCGCATCCTGCGTGAGGTGTTCGCCGACCACCCGCTGATTGGCCAGGTGCAGGGCGCAGGCCTGGTGGCGGCGCTGCAACTGGCAGAGCACAAGCCTACCCGCAAGCGCTTTGCCAATGAAAACGACCTGGCCTGGCAGTGCCGGACCTTCGGCTTCGAGGAGGGGGTGATCATTCGCTCCACCCTGGGGCGGATGATCATGGCGCCGGCCTTGATCGCCAACCACAGCGAGCTGGATGAGCTGGTGGAGAAAACCCGCATCGCCGTTGACCGCACGGCGCGCCTGGTTGGCAAGCTCTGACAGTCCGTCAGCACAACCGCTTGAAAGGAGTACAAATGTACACCCTCGAATTCTGGCAGCAACGCGCTGCGGACCTGTACTTGCCGGCCAGCGCCCTGATCGCTGGCAAAGCCGTGAAGGCCCAAAGTGGCGCGACCTTTGCCGCCATCAATCCCGCCACCAACCAGGTGCTGGCGCAGGTCGCCGCCTGCGCCCAGGCCGACGTCGACCTGGCCGTGGCCAGCGCACGGCAGGCCTTCGAGCACGGCCCGTGGGCGCGCATGGCCCCCGGGCAGCGCAAGCAAGTGCTGCAGCGCCTGGCCGAACTGATCATGGCCCACCGCGAAGAGCTGGCATTGCTGGACTCGCTGAACATGGGCAAACCGGTCATGGACGCCTACAACATCGATGTGCCCGGGTCGGCGCAGGTATTTGCCTGGTACGGCGAGGCGCTGGACAAGCTCTATGACCAGGTGGCGCCGACCGCCGCCAATGCATTGGCCACCATCACCCGTGAGGCCCTGGGCGTGGTGGCGGCGGTGGTGCCGTGGAACTTCCCGCTGGACATGGCCGCCTGGAAGCTGGCCCCGGCCTTGGCCGCGGGCAACAGCGTGGTGCTCAAGCCGGCCGAACAGTCGCCGTTCTCGGCCTTGCGCCTGGCCGAACTGGCCCTGCAAGCCGGTTTGCCCGAAGGCGTGCTGAACGTGGTGCCGGGCCTGGGCGAACAGGCCGGGCAGGCCCTGGGCCTGCACCCAGACGTGGATTGCCTGGTGTTCACAGGCTCCACCCAGGTGGGCAAGTACTTCATGCAATACGCGGCGCAGTCCAACCTCAAGCAGGTATGGCTGGAGTGCGGGGGCAAGAGCCCCAACCTGGTGTTCGAGCACTGCCAGGACCTGGACCTGGCTGCGGAAAAGGCGGCCTTTGGTATTTTCTTCAATCAGGGTGAGGTCTGCTCCGCCAACTCGCGGCTGTATGTGCAGCGTTCCATCCACGATGAGTTCATCGAGCGCCTGCAGGCCAAGGCCCGGCAATGGCAGCCTGGCAACCCGCTGGACCCGGCCAGCCGCGCCGGGGCGATTGTCGATGCCGGCCAGGCAGCGCGTATCCAGGCCGCCATCGACCGCGCGGGGCAAGAGGGCGCGCGGCTGGTGTGTGGCGGTCGGCGGTTGCATATCGGCGGTTCGGACAACTACATCGAGCCGACCATCTTCGCCGAGGTCGATGCCAGCATGAGCCTGGCGCAGGAAGAAGTGTTCGGGCCAGTACTGGCAGTGAGTGCCTTCGACAGTGAAGAGGAGGCGGTGCGCCTGGCCAATGACAGCATCTATGGCCTGGCGGCTTCGGTGTGGAGCGACGACTTCAACCAGGTGCACCGCGTGGCACGGGCGCTGAAAGTCGGTACCGTGTCGGTGAACACGGTCGATGCACTGGATGTCACGGTGCCATTCGGTGGCGGCAAACAGTCGGGGTTTGGCCGCGACCTGTCGCTGCATGCGTTCGACAAGTACACGCAGCTCAAGACCACCTGGTACCAGCTGCGCGGCTGAACCCGGGCCGGCGGCAATCACGACCTGCCGCCGGCCGCTCACTCATACGCCTGCACCCCGGCAATATGCCGCCCGGCCACGTAGCCGAAGGTCAACGCGGGCCCCAGGTTGATGCCGCCAGACGGGTACCAGCCACCGAACACACTGGCCATGTCGGTACCTGCCGCGTACAGCCCGGTGATCGGCTGGCCGCTGGCATCCAGTACCCGTGCCTGGCCATCGGTGCGCAACCCGGCAAAGGTGCCAAAGCAACCCGGCTTCACCTTCACCGCGTAGAACGGGCCCTGTTCGATCGGCGCCACACACGGGTTGGGGCCTGGGTGTTGCGGGTCGCCCTGCTTGCGGTTGAATGCGGTGGAGCCACGGCCGAAGGCCGGGTCCTGGCCGTGGCGTGCATGGCTGTTGAAGGCCTCGACGGTGGCGCGCAACCCGGCCGCATCGATGCCGCAGGCAACCGCCAACGCTTCGAGTGTGGCGCCACGTTTCAGGTAGCCACTGCGCACATGCGGCCACACCGGCAGTGGCGCCGGGCGGGCATGGCCCAGGCCATAACGGCGCAGGAAACGGTGGTCACACACCAGCCACGAACACACCTCCTGGTCCGCTGGCACTGCCGCGACCATGGCTGCCACATAGTCATAGTATCCGTGCGCTTCATTGACGAAACGCTTGCCGTTGGCCAGCACCCCGATGATGCCCGGTTTGCCCCGTTCGATGATGTGCGGGAAATGGCCGACAGTGCCATCGCCATGCGGCACCTGCGAAACCGGCGCCCAGGCCACCGGCGACTGCAGGTCGGTGGCCACCACGCCACCTGCTGCCTCGCCCAGGCGCAGGCCATCGCCAGAGCAGCCCTTTGGCGGCAGGGCCAGGGTGTCGTGGCCGCTGGCGTCGCGGGGGAACAGCTGCCGGCGGCGGGCAGCGTCGTGAGGGAAGCCGCCCGCTGCCAGTACCACTGCCTTGGCGCGGATACGCTGCTCGCCCTGCGGGGTCGTCACCAGCGCGCCGCACACCTGGCCTGCTTCGACCAGCAAATGCTTGGCCGGCGCCGACACCTGCAGCTGCACGCCCAGGTCCTGCGCCGACTTGGCTAGCCGCGCCACCAGTGCCACGCCGTTGACCAGGTGCATGGCCCGGCCATGGCGGGCCAGGTGGTACAGGTGCCGGCCGAAGCGCTTGCACACGTGCAGCAAGGCCTTGGGCGAACGGGTCATGTTGAGGAACGCGGCAAGGTCGGCGCCGGCCATGATCGGCATGCCCATGAACGAGGTTTCGCGCAGGGTCTGGCGCAGGCGTGGCAGCAGTGCACCCACCTCGCGGGCATCGTACGGTGCGGCAATCACCTGATGCCCACCTTCGGCGGCGCCAGGGGTGTGGCCGTGCATGTCCGGTATCGCATTGCCGTCGGCAAACTGCAGCGCCGTATGCTTCTCGAAAAACGCCACCATGTGCGGGCAGGCTTCAAGGAAAGCGTCCACCCGCTCGGCATCGTAATGGGCACCCAGCTCATTGCGCAGGTAGGTCCGTGGCTGCTCGATGTCTTCATCGATGCCGGCGCGGCGCGCCAACGGGTTGCGCGGGACCCAGGCCCAGCCACCGGACCAGGCCGTGGCGCCGCCCAGCACTGGCTCCTTTTCTACCAGAATCACCTTTTGCCCATGCCAGGCAGCTGTTACAGCGGCGGCCAGCCCGGCGGCGCCTGAACCTATCACCAGTACATCGCATTCGGTTTCGAAGGGGGCAGGGGGCATCGCACTAATCCTGTATTGTTATTGGAACGTGGTTCCATATTCTTAATTGGCCCGCCTGGATCCGCAAGGTCACGGCTGGCCGCCCGCGCAACAAGCGGGCGATAATCGAACACTTGGCAGGGCATTGCATGTGTACGCTACCGGGAATGTGGAATCATCTTCTAGAATTCGCAAAACGTAGCAAGGACCTGTGTCATGGCTGGTAGTCAGATCGAACGCGCCTTCAATCTTGTTGAGAGCCTTGCCGGTGAGCCCCAGGGCCTGGCATTGCAAACCCTGGCCGAGCGCCTGGATATCCCTAAAAGCGCCGCGCACCGCATGCTGGCCGAGCTGATGCGGCTGGGCTACGTACGGCAGAACCGTGACAACAGCCGCTATCAGCTGTCGGCCAAGCTGGTCGCCCAAGGCTTCCGTTACCTGGCCAGCAGTGGTGCCGATGTCATTCAGCCGATTCTCGACCGTCTGGCCCAGGACAGCGGTGAGCTGGTGCGCCTTGGTGTCATCGATGGGGGGCGGCAGACCTGGATCGCCAAGTCCCAGGGCGCGCGCTCCGGGTTGCGTTACGACCCGGACATGGGGCGCGACGCGCCGCTGTTCTACACCGCTTCCGGGCACGCCTGGCTGGCCAGCCTGGACGATGAGCAGGCGCTGCAGATGGTGCTGCGCCAGGGCATCGCCGACCCGGGCCAGTTCGGCCCGAATGCGCCGCGCACCACCGACGAGTTGCTCGCCTACCTGCGCCGCGCCCGCGAGCGGGGTTATGCCTGGGTCGAGCAAACCTCGGCGGTGGGCACCTCGGCGCTGGCTGCGGTGGTACGGCGCCCGCAAAGCGGCGAGGTGATTGGCGTGCTGAGCATTGCCGGGCCCAGTGCACGCCTGGCGCAAAGCCGTTTGGCCGAGCTGGCCCCTCTATTGCTGGCGGCCACCGAGGAACTGTCTGCCGCCAGCCACGCCAGCGAACTGTTTGCCTGAGGGATATTCCGGTCGATTACCGCACAGTCTGTTCAGCAGGCTCTTCTGAAAAGTTGAACCTGGTTCTAAATTGTCCAGTGTGAATTTTGGAACGCAGTTTCGTATTCGCACTACAACAATGACAAGAGGACAGGCTGTTGAACGCACCCCTTCGTATCGCCCTGGTCGGCGCTGGCATCATGGGCCGCCAGCATTATCAGCACTTGTGCAATGTACCCCAGGCCCGGTTGTGCGCGGTGGCCGACCCCGGCCCGCAGGCCGAAGCCTTCGCCGTCGACTGCGGCGTGCCGTACTTTGCCGACCACCGGCAGATGCTGCAACGCGTGCAGCCCGAGGCGGTGATCATCGCCAACCCGAACAACCAGCACGTGGCCACTGCGCTGGATTGCGTCGAAGCCGGCGTGCCGGTACTGGTGGAGAAACCGGTGGGCGTGCAGCTGCAGGAGGTGCGGGCGCTGGTCGAGGCGTCACGGCGCTGCAAGGTACCGGTATTGGTCGGCCACCATCGTCGGCACAATCCATTGATCGCCAAGGCGCACCAGGTGATCAGCGAAGGCAAGCTGGGCCGGCTGATCAATGTCACCGCACTGTGGCAGTTGCAAAAGCCCGACAGCTACTTCGACACCGCCTGGCGCCGCGAGCCGGGTGCGGGTTTTTTGCTGACCAACCTGATCCATGACCTCGACCTGCTGCGTTACTTGTGCGGCGAGGTGGTACAGGTGCAGGCCTTCACCCGCAACGACGTGCGCGGGTTCGCCAACGAAGACAGTGCCGCCGTGCTGTTGCAGTTCGCCAATGGCGCCTTGGGTAGCCTGACCGGCTCGGACGCCGTAGCGGCGCCCTGGAGCTGGGAGCTCGACTCGGGTGAAAGCCCGGTCTATCCGCGCCAGGATGGCCAGCCGTGTTATCTGCTGGCCGGCACCCATGGCTCGCTGAGCATTCCTCAGCTCAAGCACTGGCACTACGCCGAGCCGGGTTCGGGGTGGCACACACCGTTGTTGCAGCACCAGCACAGCATACCCGCCGGTGAAGCATTGACCCTGCAGTTGCAGCACTTCGTGCGGGTCGCCTGCGGTGAACAGCCGCCTTTGGTCGATGCCGCCGACGCTGGCCGCACCCTGGCACTGATCGAAGCGATCCGCCAGGCTGCCGCCAGCGGCCGCGCCTGTGCGCCCGAGCACATTGCCTGATACCCTCTTTCTGGTGACGACGAATGACTGATCGAATATTTTCCCTCGCGGCCCTGACGGTACTCGAACTGTCCCCGCCAGATATGGTCGAGGCTGCTGCCCGCGCTGGCTACAGCCATGTCGGCCTGCGCCTGGTGCCGGCCACCGAGCAGGAACAGCACTACCCGCTGGTGGCCAATGCCGATCTGCGCAGGCAGACCCAGGCACGCCTGCGCGATACCGGCATCCAGGTGCTGGACCTGGAGATCCTGCGCCTTAAGCCGGACACCTGCGTGGCGGACTTCGAAGCCATCCTGGCGGTGGGTGCCGAGCTGGGGGGTACCGAACTGCTGGTGGCAGGCAACGACCCGGACGAAGCACGGCTCACCGAGCGCTTTGCCGCGTTGTGCGAACTGGCGGCGGGCCATGGCATCCACCCGCACCTGGAGTTCATGCCCTGGACCGACGTACGCGATTTGCGCCAGGCCATGCGCGTGGTAGCCAGCGCCGATCAGGCCAATGGTTGCGTGCTGGTGGACGCGTTCCATTTCAACCGCTCCGGCTCTGCGCTGAGCGACCTGGCGCAGTTGGCACCGCAACGCATGCGCTATGCCCAATTGTGCGACGTGGCGGGGCCAGTGCCGGCCGACATGGACGAAATCCTGCGCCAGGCGCGTAACGAACGGCGCTTCCCGGGTGATGGCGATGCCGATCTGGTCGGGCTGCTGCGCGCGCTACCGGCCTCCCTCCCGCTGAGCCTGGAAATACCTACCCGGCAGTTGCTGGAACAAGGGATCAGCGGCGAACGGCGTGCGCGCATGGCGCTGGACCACGCCAGGGCGGTATTGGCCAAGGTCTGACAGTGGCCAGTGCGGCGCGGCGCCTTCGTTGACCGGTGGCGCAAAAAAAGGGCCCGCAAGGGCCCCGTAGAGGTAACTGAGCAGCGCCTCAGGCGCTTTCGACCTGGCGCGGCGCCATGAAGTACATCCATACCAGCCCCAGGAAGTACATGGCCGGGATCATGGTGAACAGCACGGCATAGTTATTGTGGGTAGCCGTCAGCACGCTGCCGACGATCTGCGTCATGAACATCCCGCCAATGGCTGCGCACATGCTGCCGAAGCCGAACACGGTACTCACCAGGTGCTTGGGCGTGTAGTCCATCACCAGGCTCCAGATGTTCGCCGTCCAGGCCTGGTGCGCCCCCACCGCCAGCGAAATGGCCGCCACCGCGACCCAGAGGCCGCTGGCGTTGGCGGCCAACACCACGCTGACCATGGTGCAGGCGAAGACCAGCATGGACAGCAACCGCGCCGTCGTGGCGCGCACGCCGCGGCCGATCAACCATGACGACAGAATGCCACCGCCGATGCTGCCAAAATCGGCCGTCAGCCAGATGATGATCAGTGGGATACCCATCTGGGTCACATTGATGCCTAGGCTGTACTGTTGGTTGAGGAAGGGCGGCAACCAGTACAGGTAGAACCAGAACACCGGTGCGGTGATCGCATAGGCTACCGCGAACGCCCAGGTCCCGCGCAGGCGCAGTATGCGGCTGAACGGTACCCGGGTCGGCTCGGGCTCGACAGCTTGCTGGATGTACTGCACCTCGCTCTGGCGCACTGTCGGGTGGTCTTCAGGGTTGTAGTACTTGAGCAGCCACAGCACTACCCACACCAGGCCCAGGCAGCCCATGGCGATGAATGCGGCCTGCCAGCCCCACACGGCCAGAATCAGTGGCAGTAGCGCTGGGGTTACCATGGCGCCGACATTGGTACCGGCGTTGAACAAACCGGTGGCGATGGCCCGCTCGCCGGCCGGAAACCACAGGCGCACGGTTTTCACGCAAGCCGGGTAGTTGGCAGCTTCGGTCAGGCCAAGGATAAAGCGGCAAACCATGAAACCGGCAGCCGAGGTGGCCAGGCCATGGGCGCCGGTGGCCAGGCTCCAGAGCAGCACGGCAAAGAAAAAGGCCCGTTTGACGCCGACCTTGTCGATCAGCCGGCCTTGCAACAGAAAGCCGATGGCGTAACCGACCTGGAACCAGAAGTTGATGTTGGCGTAGTCCATCGCCGTCCAGCTCATTTCCTTGGCCAAGACAGGCTGCATGATGCCAAGGGCGGCGCGGTCGATGTAATTGAGGGTGGTGGCGAAGAACACCAGGGCCAGCATGCCCCAGCGGGTCTTGCCAACGCCGAAGGCGGCGCGAAGCTTGTCGCCGATCGAACCCTGGGGCATCCGGGGCGCGGCGGGGTGAGTCTTGGAGTTGTTCATGACGGCTCGTTTCTTGAAATTGTATTCAACTGCGGTGCTGCGGGTGCGTGACCATTTCCCAGGCAAGGGTGCACGCAAGGCCGGTGCATGGTGAGCAGTGCGGGCGGCAGCGTCAATTCAAGAGGCGGGCTAATGTTCGGTTACCGAACGTTTGCGTGTGCCGGCGAGGCAGCGGGATTACCGCTGAGCCGGCGCTGGTTATTCGCGCAGGCTGCGTGGTAGCAGGGCACCTGGTATCACCCAGCTTTCCACTTCGGCGCGGCTGTACTGTCTGATCCACTGGCGCAAGGTCTTGTGCAAGGTGCTCTTGGCTTCGACGACTTCACCGGTATAGGGGTTTTGATAAAACTTGCTGAGCCGCGCCCGGAAACCGGTCGGTGAAACCAGTGCGTGGGGTTGCCGGGTGAACAGGTCGAACGTGTGGCGCTGCTCAGGTGCCATGATGCTCAGCACCTGCCTTAAGCCGAATTGATATTCGGCCAGCAGGTCGTGCAGTTTGCTTTCGAATTCCAGCTCGCGGCGAAGTTGGGGGTCAACCTTGATGAACTGAAGTTGGTCTTTCTTGTTGGCGAGTAGCCATTCGAGGGCGCGGAACTGGGCAAGATGAGACATGGGGCTTCCTCCAGTGCGTGATGGCACCAGTGTTAGCGCGCCGGTCAGAGCAACGCAAGTGGGGAAATAATTTGAGATTTTTGCAGGGCATTCTTCGTTGTTGGGTTGTACGAAAGTTCAGTTCTAAGTTGGGTTGTCAGTAACTTCCTACAGCGGTTGCCTTCTATAACTTCAATCAATGAATGCCTGGGGTTTTGCCTGTCAGGGCATCTGCTGAGGCGCTGCTGGTTGCTTGAGCCCAATGGTGTGCACGCTGGGGGGATCGGTTCTTACAAGATGTTTCATTGCAGCGAAGCGGTGAACTATCGGCGATGCGCAGGGCTCCTTTGCTAGGCGCATCCTGCGCACGGCTGATGGCTCCCCGTCAGCCTGGGTCACTGAATGAAAAGGAGGCACCGTGACCACATCCGACCACACCCTATACCGGCGCACCCCCAGCCCGCTGCACGCCCTGCTGTTGGCCGGCAGTGTGCCGTTGTTCCTGGGCGCGCTGCTGAGCGATATCGCCTACTACAACAGCTACCAGATCCAGTGGAGCAACTTTGCTGCCTGGCTGATCGCCGGGGCTTTGCTGTTCTGCGGGCTGGCGCTGCTGTTTGCCTTGGCCAACCTGATCCGCGCCGAACGCAAAGGCGGGCGCCCGACGCTGTATTTCGTGCTGCTGCTGGTGACCTGGGTGCTTGGCCTGATCAATGCCTTCGAGCATGCCAAGGACGCTTGGGCGGTGATGCCGGCAGGGCTGGTGCTGTCGGTGGTGGTGAGCGTACTGGCGTTGGCCGCAGCCTGGACCGGCCTGAGCAACCTGCGTTCTGGAGGTGAAGCATGAAGCCCTTGCACGCGTTGAGTGTATTGAGTGTGGCGCTGCTGTTGAGTGCCTGTGGTGGCGATGGCGAGCCTACCCAGGCCCATGGCCCGGACCCGCGCTTGCCCGAGCCACAACGTGGCTTGTTGCCGAGCATGAAGATCGCTCAGCCGGTGGCCTGGGGTGAGCAGAAACCGACCGTTCCCGAAGGCTACAGTGTCACGGCCATTGCCACCGACCTGAAGATCCCGCGCCAGAGCCTGGTATTGCCCAATGGCGACATCCTGGTGGCCGAAGGCAGGGGCGGCAGCGCGGCCAAGCTCAAGCCCAAGGATGTGATTGCCAGCCAGATCAAGGCCAAGGGCAACACCCAAGTCAAAGGCGGCAACCGCCTGACCTTGCTGCGCGATGCCGACGGCGACGGCAAGTACGAGGTGCAGACGGTATTCGCGGAAAACCTCAACGCGCCGTATGGCCTGGCTTTTGCCGACGGCAAGTTGTACGTGGCCAACCAGGACGCCCTGGTGCGCTTCAACTACACCGAAGGCCAGACCAAGGCCGACGGCCCGCCGACCAAGGTCACCGACCTGCCATCGCAGATCAACCACCACTGGACCAAGGCGCTGACGATCAGCCCCGATGGGCGCTACCTGTATGTGGGCATCGGCTCGAACAGCAATATCACCGAGCGCGGCCTGGAAGTGGAGATCGACCGCGCCATGGTCTGGCAGGTGGATGCCGAAACCGGCGCGCACCGGCCTTACGCCACAGGCCTGCGCAACCCCACCGCACTGACCATTGAGCCGCAGACCGGGCAGTTGTGGACAGTGGTCAACGAGCGCGATGAGTTGGGGCCTGATTTGGTGCCTGACTACCTCACCTCGGTGCGTGACGGTGGCTTCTACGGCTGGCCCTACAGCTACTGGGGGCAGAACGTCGATGAGCGGGTAAGGCCGCAGGCCCCGGACAAGGTCGCCGCGGCGATCAAACCCGACTACAGCCTGGGCTCGCACGTGGCGGCACTGGGTGTTGACTTCTCCATCCCGGCCATGGGGGAGGGTTTTGCCGACGGGGTATTCGTGGGCGAGCACGGCAGTTGGAACCGGCCGAACCCGGTGGGCTACAAGGTCATCTTCGTGCCGTTCAGCAATGGCAAACCGGCTGGGGAACCGATTGACTTCGCGACGGGTTTCCGGGGTGAAGATGGCAAGACCCGCGGTCGCCCGGTGGGGGTGACGGTGGACCCACGCGGTGCTTTGATCATTGCGGATGACCTGGCCAATACCGTGTGGCGGGTTACGCGCAATCGGTGAAGGTGGCCGGCTTCGCGTGCGGCCACTCATCGCGAAAGGCGGGGGCCGCGTTGCGGCCCATCGCCGGCAAGCCAGCCACAGGGATCGCATCAGGGCTGGCAGGTGTTTGTCAGAAGATATGCAGCGCCTGTTAGAGCGAGCGCCGCCCGCGCGGCGCAATCGCGAGCTGCGCTCGC
>NZ_RHQO01000052.1:0-32809 GCF_003935475.1 Pseudomonas sp. p99-361
CCCACAGGAATAATTGGCCCGAAACAAACGTAGGAGCGAGCGCAGCTCGCGATGCGCCGCGCGGGCGGCGCTCGATCCAACAGGCGCTGCATACCTTGTGGCAAACACCTGTCAGCCCTGATGCGATCGCTGTGGGAGCTGGCTTGCCGGCGATAGGGCCCAAACAGGCAATAAAAAACCCGAAGCCAGTCCCCCGGCTTCGGGTTTCTCTATTTCCTGCAGACCCTTACTTGGCTACGGTTCCAGCAACCCCACCGGTATTCAGCCGCCGACGTGGCTTGACCATGTACACCACGAACATCGCAAACAGCCAGATCGGGATCGCGTACACCGACACCTGAATGCCTGGAATCATCAGCATGATGCCGAGAATCAGCACCACGAAGGCCAGCACCACATAGTTGCCATAGGGGTACCACAGCGCCTTGAACAGCGGCTTCTGGCCGGTGCGGTCAAGGTGCTGGCGGAATTTCAGGTGCGAATAACTGATCATCGCCCAGTTGATCACCAGGGTAGCCACCACCAGCGACATCAGCAGTTCCAGGGCATTTTGCGGCATCAGGTAGTTGAGCAGCACGGCCACGAAGGTCACCGCTGCCGACACCAGAATCGAGCGCACCGGCACGCCGCGTTTGTCGACCTTGGCCAGCGCTGCCGGGGCATCGCCCTGCTCCGCCATGCCCAGCAGCATGCGGGCATTGCAGTAGGTGCCGCTGTTGTACACCGACAGCGCGGCCGTCAGCACCACGAAATTCAGCAGGTTGGCGGCCACGTCACTGCCCAGCAGCGAGAACACCTGCACGAATGGGCTGCTGCCATAACTGCCGCCCGAGGCGTCGATGCTGGCCACCAGGTTGTCCCACGGGGTCAGCGACAGCAGCACCACCAACGCACCCACGTAGAAGATCAGGATACGGTAGATGACCTGGTTGATCGCCTTGGGGATCACGGTCTTGGGCTTGTCGGCCTCGGCAGCGGTGAACCCGAGCATTTCCAGGCCACCGAAAGAGAACATGATGAAGGCCAGGGCCATGACCAGGCCGCTGACGCCATTGGGGAAGAACCCGCCGTGCGACCACAGGTTGGCGACGGTGGCCTCCGGGCCGCCGCTGCCGCTGGTCAGCAGGTAGGCACCCAGGCCGATCATGCTGACGATGGCGACCACCTTGATGATGGCGAACCAGAATTCGGCTTCACCGAAGAACTTCACGTTCATCAGGTTGATGGCGTTGATCAGCACGAAGAAGGCGGCTGCGGTAACCCAGGTCGGGATTTCCGGCCACCAGTAGTGGACATACTTGCCAACCGCCGACAGCTCCGACATGCCCACCAGGATGTACAGCACCCAGCAGTTCCAGCCAGACAGGAAACCGGCGAAGCCGCCCCAGTAGGTGTGGGCAAAATGGCTGAATGAGCCGGCCACCGGCTCCTCGACGATCATCTCGCCAAGCTGGCGCATGATCATGAAGGCGATGAAGCCGCAGATGGCGTAACCGAGGATCATCGACGGGCCGGCGGATTTCATCACGCCTGCCGAGCCGAGGAACAGGCCGGTACCAATTGCGCCGCCAAGGGCGATCAACTGGATGTGACGGTTCTTCAGGCCCCGCTTGAGCTCGCCTGAATGCATGTTTTGTCCACTCATGAACGAAGTCACCTGCATTGTTTTTATCTGTGACGGAATCGGACCCACCGCGCTCGTGGCGCAGCGGAATGGGCAAGGTGGTTACCTTGGGTTTCTCGACCTCAGGTGCCGCCGGGGCGGGTCAACCAGGCGTGATCAAGAGTGCGCGGTACGCAAGGGGGTCACAGGTAAAACGCGGCGCACTGTATACCCCTGCAAACGCGCAGGCGTCAACGCGTTGCATTCTTTCCTCGGGAAAAAACGCAGCGATCCTGTGGTATGGGCCTTCAAAGGCGGAGTGATCGGCGTACATGGCGCCTCCATTTGTTGTTTTGTCAGCCAGGCGCTGTGAACCGGCTGTTGCACACGGCAATAGCGGCTATAACACCGTGGGCAAGGGGGTTTGGGCAAGGGTGGTGGGGATTGGCGCGGGGGGCTTGCAGCGTTGGCAGCGGCAAGTTTTTTTGACAGGCCGGGGCGTATTCCGAAACACGAACGGAAATCGGCTGACTTTGTACACATTTCTTTACAGGGTGGTTCGCGGACTTGCCAGTCGTCCGAAAAATTCTTTTGCTTCAGTGCCTTGGGGCTGCTTTGCAGCCCTTCGCGGGCACGCCCGCTCCCACATCTTGAGTGGGAGCGGGCGTGCCCGCGAAGAGCCGCAAAGCGGCCCCAAATTACTTAATTGGGCCAATCAGCCACGCGGTTTGCCGCGGCCACGGCCGGCAGGCTTGTCACCTTCAGGCTTGGCTGGGCGCTTGCGCATTTCGCTTGGGCGCTCGGCCACGGCGCTGCCGCGGTTGCCTTTGCGTGGCGCTTCTTCACGCGGCTGGCGTGCCGGGCGCTCACCAGCGGCAGCACCTTCGTGGGCCGGGCGCAGGTTGCGCACGCGCTCGCCACGGCCCAGCGGGCGGGACGATTTACGCTGCAGGCGCTCCATCTTGTCCTTGGCCTTGAGGTTCAAGGCAGGCAGCGCAACCGGCTGCAAGCCGACTTCAGCGGCCAGGATGTCGATTTCGCCCTGGGACATTTCCCGCCAGCGGCCCATCGGCAGGTCGGAGTTGAGGAACACCGGGCCGAAGCGCACGCGCTTCAGGCGGCTGACCACCATGCCCTGGGATTCCCACAGGCGACGCACCTCGCGGTTACGGCCTTCCATCACCACGCAGTGGTACCAGTGGTTGAAACCTTCGCCACCGGGTGCCTTCTGGATGTCGGTGAACTTGGCCGGGCCGTCTTCGAGCATTACACCGGCTTTCAGGCGCTCGATCATCTCGTCATCGACTTCACCACGCACACGCACCGCGTACTCGCGGTCCATCTCGTAGGACGGGTGCATCAGGCGGTTGGCCAGTTCACCGTCGGTGGTGAATAGCAGCAGGCCGGTGGTGTTGATGTCGAGTCGGCCAATGTTGATCCAACGGCCTTCTTTTGGCCGCGGCAGGCGATCGAACACGGTCGGGCGGCCTTCCGGGTCGTCACGGGTGCAGATCTCGCCATCGGGTTTGTTGTACATGATCACCCGGCGGGTGGCCTCGGCGGCCTCCTCGCGCTTGATCAGCTTGCCGTCAACGGCAATGGCATCGTGCAGGTCGACGCGTTGGCCGAGGGTAGCCGCGACGCCGTTGACCTTGATCCGGCCCTGGCTGATCCAGGCCTCGACGTCACGGCGCGAGCCCACGCCGATGCGGGCCAGCACTTTCTGCAGTTTTTCGCCGGACGGCGGGGTAATTGCGGTGTCTTGCAGGTCTTGCTCACTCATCTGGGCACCTCCCGGTGTAGGAATGACAAAGGGTTTCTGGCGACGAATGCGCCAAAAGGCCGCGCATCATACGCGGTTCGGCGGGGGAACGCACTGCAGGTTAGAAGGTTTTGCGGGGGCAGCGAGAGGTTTCTGCCTAACGGTGAGGTGCTTGCCGGGCGGGGCCGCTATAGGCAACCGCACGATCAGGGCTGCAGCTTGCCCTCTTCTTCCACCGCGGCCTCAGGTGCTTGCCCACGCAAATCGTCAAAGTCGGTCTTCAGCCCTTCTTCCATGGCATCCAGCTCCACCAGCAAGCTGCGGAAGCTGGTTTCCTCCTTCGGCTCGTCAACCGCGTCCTGCTCGCCCAGGCTGGCATCGGCCAGGGCCTGCAGGTGGGCCGGCACCGGTGCATCATCCGGGTCGAGCAGCGGCTCAGGCTGCAGCTCGCGCAACTCGGCCAACGCCGGCAACTGCTCCAGGCTCTTAAGGTTGAAGTGGTCCAGGAACGCCTTGGTGGTGGCGAACATCGCCGGCCGGCCGGGCACCTCGCGGTAGCCCACCACGCGTATCCACTCGCGCTCCATCAGGGTCTTGATGATATTGCTGTTCACCGCCACCCCGCGCACATCCTCGATCTCGCCACGGGTGATCGGCTGGCGATAGGCGATCAACGCCAGGGTTTCCAGCAAGGCACGCGAATAGCGCTGCGGGCGCTCTTCCCACAAGCGGCCGACCCAAGGGGCGTAGGCTTCGCGAATTTGCAGGCGGTAGCCGCTGGCCACCTCCGTGAGCTCGAAAGCGCGGCCGTTGCACGATTTGCCCAGCACCTCCAGCGCCTGCCTGAAAACCTTGGGTTCGGGGCGCTCGGCTTCCTCGAACAACTCGAACAGACGCTCCAGTGATTGCGGTTTGCCCGACGCCAGCAGGAAGGCTTCGATCAGCGACGCCAGGTCGCGAGGTTCATTCAGGTTCATCGGGTTCTTCAACAAGCGCCGGGCGAAGCCGCACGTGGATGGCGGCGAAGGGTTCATTCTGCACCAGTTCGATCAGCGCTTCCTTCACCAGTTCGAGAATCGCCATGAAGGTGACCACTACCCCCAGCTTGCCCTCGTCGTGCCCGAACAGCTCGACGAACGGCACGAAAGCACCGCCCTTGAGGCGCTCCAGCACCTGGCTCATGCGCTCGCGGGTGGACAGCGTTTCACGGCTGATCTGGTGGCTCTCGAACAGGTCGTTGCGCCGCATCACCTCGGCCATGGACACCAGCAGCTCTTCCAGGCTGACCTGCGGCAACAGCTTGCGCACCTTGGCCTGCGGTGCCTCCAGGCGCGGCACCCGCACCTCACGGCCAACCCGTGGCAAGGCATCGATGCCTTCGGCTGCGGCCTTGAAGCGCTCGTATTCCTGCAGCCGGCGGATCAACTCGGCGCGCGGGTCACCCTCCTCTTCCTCGGCCTCGGCTGAGCGCGGCAGCAGCATGCGCGACTTGATCTCGGCAAGCATGGCCGCCATTACCAGGTATTCGGCGGCCAGTTCCAGGCGCACGCTTTTCATCAGCTCCACATAGCCCATGTACTGGCGGGTGATTTCAGCCACGGGAATGTCGAGGATGTCGATGTTCTGCTTGCGGATCAGGTACAGCAACAGATCCAGCGGCCCTTCGAAGGCTTCCAGGATGACTTCCAAGGCGTCTGGCGGGATGTACAGGTCCAGCGGCATCTCGGTCAGGGCTTCGCCGTAGACCAAGGCCAGTTGCAACTGCCGCGGCTCGTCGACCTGCGTGGCCGGCGCCTCGGGCGCTTGCAGCTGGCTCACGCGTTGGCCATGAACGGCGCAGGGTCGCCGCAGCCTTCTCGAATCAGCTCAGGTTCGTCGCCGGAAAGGTCGATGATGGTCGACGCCTTGAGGTCACCGTAGCCGCCATCGATCACCAGGTCGACATGGTGCTCCAGGCGCTCACGAATTTCGTAAGGGTCGGTCATCGGCTCGTTATCGCCAGGCAGGATCAGGCTCACGCTCATCAGCGGCTCGCCCAGCTCAGCCAGCAACGCCAGGGTAATGGCGTGGTCTGGTACCCGCAGGCCGATGGTGCGGCGTTTTTCGTGCAGCAGCAGGCGGGGCACTTCGCGGGTGCCGTTGAGGATGAAGGTGTACGGCCCAGGCACGTGCGCCTTGAGCAGGCGGAAGGTGCCGGTATCGACCTTGGCATACAACCCCAGCTGCGACATGTCGCAGCACATCAGGGTGAAGTTGTGGGTCTTGTCCAGGCCACGCAGGCGCCGGACGCGCTCGATGGCCGCCTTGTCGCCGATCTGGCAACCCAACGCATAGGCCGAATCGGTGGGGTACACCACCACGCCCCCCTTGCGGATGATCTCTACCGCCTGGCGGATCAGCCGCGGCTGGGGGTTCTCCGGATGAATCTGGAAAAATTGGCTCACGTAGTCGTCCTGTTCATACCGTAATAGGCTGTTCATGGCTGAATCGGCGCCACAAAGGCGGCAGGTCCTCGGGCAAAGGCCGGTAGGCACCGATCTCGCCCCAGGTGCCGGGGCCGTGGAAGTCACTGCCAGCGCTTGCCAGCAGGCCGAACTCACGGGTAAGGATGGACAGGGTGCCCACCTGCTCGGCAGGCATCATCCCGTTGACCACTTCAAGCGCCTGCCCACCTGCCTGAATATAGTCGGCAATCAGCCGCCTGCGCTTGCTGCGGGTCAGGTCGTAGTGCATGGGATGCGCCAGGCTCACCCAGGCTTTGGACTGGCGCAGCGTGGCAACGGTTTCATCAAGGGTGGGCCAATGCTGCTTGACGTCGCCCAGCTTGCCCGCCCCCAGCCACTTGCGAAACGCCTCGCCGCGGTCCTTGACGTGCCCGGCACGCACCAGGTATTCGGCAAAGTGCGGGCGCGCCGGTGCGTTGCCGCTGTCGCCCAGCTCGTGCTGCACGGCGCGGGCGCCGTCGAGGGTGCCTGGCATGCCCTTGGCGGCCAACCGCTTGTCGATTTCTTCGGCGCGCAGCCAGCGGCCGCGGTGCAACGCTTCGATCGCCGCCAGCAATGGCGGCGCATCAAGCGGGAAGTCGTAGCCCAGCACGTGAATGGTGGCGCCCCCCCAAGTGCACGAAAGCTCGACCCCGCTGACCCAGCGCATGCCCCGCTCAACGCAGGCCAGGCGCGCTTCGGGCAGGCCTTCGAGGGTGTCATGGTCGGTCAGGGCCAGCGTTTGCACCCCGTGCTCATGGGCCCGGGCGACCAGCGCCGTGGGCGACAGGGCGCCGTCGGAGGCCGTGCTGTGACAGTGCAGATCAACATTCATGGAGGAGCGCTTTCGCTGGAATCGATGTTTGTTATTATGCCGTCACATCCCGATTCTGGCTGCCATTGTGAAACAATTCATCGATTTCATCCCGCTGTTGCTGTTCTTCATCGTGTACAAGCTGGACCCACGCCCGCTTGAAGTCGCTGGCCACAGCTTCGAATTCGGCGGTATCTACAGCGCCACGGCCATGCTAATCGTCAGCTCGCTGGTGGTGTACGGCGCGCTGTTCCTGCGCCAGCGCAAGCTGGAAAAGGGCCAGTGGCTGACCCTGGTGGCCTGCCTGGTGTTCGGCGGCCTGACCCTGACCTTCCACAGCGAAACCTTTCTCAAGTGGAAGGCGCCGGTGGTCAACTGGCTGTTCGCCCTGGGCTTTGCCGGCAGCCACTTCATCGGTGACCGGGTGCTGATCAAACGCATCATGGGCCACGCCCTCACCCTCCCGGATGCCATCTGGACGCGCTTGAACCTGGCCTGGATCGCGTTCTTCCTGTTCTGTGGTGCGGCCAACCTGTTCGTCGCCTTCACCTTCCAGGACTTCTGGGTGGACTTCAAGGTGTTCGGCAGCCTGGGCATGACCGTGATCTTCCTGGTGGCGCAAGGCGTGTACCTGTCGCGCCACCTGCACGACGACCCTTCTACCTCCAAACCCAAGGATTGACATGCTCTACGCCATCATTGCCAGCGACGTCGCGAACTCCCTGGAAAAACGCCTGGCTGCCCGCCCGGCGCACATCGAACGCCTGCAGCAGCTCAAGGCCGAAGGCCGCGTGGTGCTGGCCGGCCCACACCCGGCCATCGACAGCAACGACCCGGGCGACGCCGGCTTCAGCGGCAGCCTGATCGTCGCCGAATTTGCCTCGCTGGCCGAAGCCCAGGCCTGGGCCGATGCCGACCCGTACATTGCCGCAGGCGTGTACGACAAGGTCGTGGTCAAGCCGTTCAAGCAAGTATTGCCGTGATCCGAGACCGCATCGCTTTCTTCGCGGGCTTGCCCGCTCCCACAGTGGCCCGCACAAACCTTCGGAACTGCACGTTCGTTGTAGGAGCGGGTTTACCCGCGAAGCAGGCGATGCGGGATCAGCAGTTATACGGTTGCCATCAGTCTGCGGTATCTTTGCCACTGGCGGGCCGCAGAGCCGCCGTCAATGGTGGAATCGAGTGAGTCATGAGCGAGCTGTTACTGATTGATGATGACCAGGAACTGTGCGAGCTGCTGTGCAGCTGGCTGACCCAGGAAGGGTTTTCCGTACGTGCCTGCCACGATGGCCAGAGTGCACGCCAGGCCTTGGCCGAGCATGCACCTGCGGCCGTAGTGCTGGATGTCATGTTGCCCGACGGCAGCGGCCTGGAGTTGCTCAAACAACTGCGCAGCGAGCACGCCGAACTGCCGGTGCTGATGCTGTCGGCCCGTGGTGAGCCGCTTGACCGTATTCTTGGCCTGGAACTGGGTGCCGACGATTACCTGGCCAAACCGTGCGACCCACGCGAGCTTACCGCGCGCCTGCGTGCCGTACTGCGCCGCAGCCACCCCGTTGCCGCCACCAGCCAGCTGGAGCTGGGCGACCTGGTCTACAGCCCGGCCCGCGGCGTGGCCAGCATCGATGGCCGGGAAATGACCCTGACCTTGTCCGAAAGCCGCATACTCGAAGCGCTGCTGCGTCAGCCTGGCGAGCCGCTGGACAAACAGGAGCTGGCGCAGATCGGCCTGGGCCGCAAGCTCACCCTCTACGACCGCAGCCTGGACATGCACGTCAGCAACCTGCGCAAGAAGATCGGCCCGCATGCCGATGGCCGGCCACGCATCGTCGCCCTGCGCAGCCGCGGCTATTACTACTGCCTGTGAGCAGCTGCGAGCTGCAAGCTGCAAGAAAGAGCAGAATCGCGATCGGCTTCACTTGTAGCTTTAAGCTTGTAGCTTGTAGCTTGTAGCTTGTAGCTTGTAGCTTGTAGCTTGTAGCTTGCCGCTTGCAGCTGTTCTTTACCCAGCCTTTACCATCCACTGACTGCGCTTGACGATGATCTCCCTAGACTGTGCTCATCCGGTAACCACCGGCCTATGAAAGGAGAGACACCATGCGCAAGACCCTTATCGCCCTGATGTTCGCCGCCGCCCTGCCAACCGTAGCCATGGCCATGCCTGACGGCGGCCCACGTCACGACGGCCCGCATCACCGCGGTGAAGCGGCCTTCCAGCAACTGGACCTGAGCCGTGACCAGCGCCAGCAGATCGGCAAGCTGATGGGCGAGCAAATGCAGCAGCGCCGTGACATTACCGAGCGTTACCTGGCCAAACTGCCGGCTGCCGACCAGAAAGCCATGAAGGACGAACTGCAAGCCAGCCGCGCCAAGACCGACACCGCCGTGCGCAACCTGCTCAAGCCAGACCAGCAGAAGAAGTTCGACGAACTGCAAAAGGAACGCGCTGCCAAGAAAGCCGAGTGGCAGGAGTTCCAGGCCTGGAAAGCTGAAAAAGCCAAAAAGGCCCAGTAAGCTGTCAGCCCGATGCCCGGCTCGCCCCAGCGCGAGCCGGGCTTTTTCTGTTTTAGGAGGTGCTCTTGCGTTCACTGTTCTGGCGCATCCTGGCCAGCTTCTGGTTGGCCATCACCCTGGTTGCAGGCCTGTCGATCTTGCTTGGGCACATGCTCAACCAGGACGCCTGGATCCTCAGCCGCCACCCCGGCCTGAACACGCTGGCCAGCCAGTGGGCCAGGCACTACGAGCAGGAGGGCGTGAGTGCAGCGCAGCAGTTCCTGGAACAGCGCAAGGACCGCTACAAGATCGACGTACAGGTGCTCGATGACAGTGGTGACGCGGTGGTGCCCGGCACGTTCCCGCGCCGGGCAGCAGCCTTCGAGGCACGCCAGCACAACGACCAGCGCCGCTTGCCATGGCGCCGGCTGACCGAGGAATACACCAGCCCCGACACCGGCCAGACCTACCTGCTGATCTACCGCATCCCCCACCCGGCGCTGGATGAGTGGCACCGGGACAGCCTGATGTGGCCACTCAGCGCACTGGGCATCGCCCTGGTGGTATTGACCCTGTTCAGCCTGCTGGTCACGCTGTCCATCACGCGCCCGTTGAGCCGCCTGCGCAGCGCTGTGCACGACCTGGGCCAGAGCACCTATCAGCAGAACAGCCTGGCGCGCCTGGCAGCCCGGCGTGATGAATTCGGCGTGCTGGCCAACGACTTCAACAAAATGGGCGCGCGCCTGCAAAGCACCCTCGCCAGCCAGCGCCAATTGCTGCGCGACGTGTCCCACGAGCTGCGCTCACCGCTGGCCAGGCTGCGCATTGCCCTGGCCCTGGCCGAACGCGCCGAGCCCGAGCAGCGCCAGGCCCTGTGGCCGCGCCTGACCCGCGAGTGCGACAGGCTGGAAGACCTGATCAGCGAAATACTCACCCTGGCCCGCGTGGATGCCGAACAGGCTCACGCCGAAGCGGTAGACCTCAATGCCTTGCTGGGCAGTGTGCGCAAGGACGCCCTGCTCGGCGCGCCCGACCAGGACGTGCGCCTGGAGGCGCAACCGGGGCTGGTCTTGCAAGGTTGGCCGACACTGATCGAGCGGGCCGTGGACAACCTGCTGCGCAACGCCCTGCGCTTCAACCCGGCAGGCCAGCCCATCGAAGTCAGTGCCTTGCGTGATCAGGCGCGGGTGGTGATCTGTGTGCGCGACCATGGCCCGGGTGCAGCCCCGGAGCACCTCGCCCAGCTGGGTGAGCCGTTCTTCCGCGCACCGGGGCAGGAGGCCCCAGGGCACGGCCTGGGGTTGGCGATTGCGCGCAAGGCGGCGGAGCGGCATGGCGGCAGCCTGGTACTGCACAACCACCCGCAGGGCGGCTTTGTCGCCCGGCTTGAACTACCCTTGCAAGCCGCTTCAGCGTAAGGCTGCCAGGGCCGTGTACGTTAGGGCTGCAGCGCAGCCCTTGCTCGCGCCCGCGTCACTCGCCCCAGCCCGTGACGAAATCAGCGGTGGCCAGCACCGGCGCGGTCCGTGGCTCGGTCATTGGCGTGCCGACGTACAGGTAGCCGATCAGTTCCTCGTTCTCCGCCAGCCCCAGCCCCTTGTGCACATGCGCGTCGAAGGCCATGTCCCCGGTGCGCCACACGGCGCCGATGCCCTGCGCATGGGCAGCGATCAGGATGCCATGTGCCGCACAGCCCGCCGCCAGGCGCTGCTCGGACTTGGGCACCTTGAAGTGGTCCTGCAAGCTGGCCACCACCACGATCAGCAACGGTGCGCGCAGCGGCATGGCGCGGGCTTTGTCCAGCGCAGCCTGGGTGGCTTCACCCTTGTGCTGCACCGCTTCGGCGAACAGCTCGCCCAGCCTCTCGCGGCCCTGCCCTTCGATGGTCAGGAACCGCCAAGGCCGCAGTTGGCCGTGGTCCGGCGCCCGCAGGGCAGCCTGAAACAGCGCCTCGCGCTGGGCGGCATTGGGCGCTGGGTCGGTCAGGCGTGGCACGGAAACACGGTTGAGCAATGCGTCGAGAGCCTCCATCGGCTACCCTCCTGGCAGTGGAATGTGCGGCCATTCTCAAGCTGCATGCCCTAAGCTGCAAGCTGAAAGCTGCAGCACGCCAGCTTTTCGTGCAGCGTGCCGCGCCTGGCTTGCAGCGGCCCGGCCCATAGGTAGAATGGCGCCCTTCCGTTTCGAGTCAGAGCAGATCACATGGCGTTGCCGACCTTAAGGATCATTGGTTTCATCATCGGCATCTTCCTGATCACCCTGGCTGTGGGCATGGCCGTGCCCATGGCGACCCTGGTGATATTCGAACGCACCGGCGACATGCCGTCGTTCCTGTGGTCCAGCCTGATCACCTTCATTGCCGGGCTGGCCATGGTGCTGCAAGGGCGGCCCGAGCATGTGCACCTGCGGCCACGCGACATGTACCTGCTGACGGTCTGCAGCTGGCTGGTGGTCTGCGTGTTCGCCGCCCTGCCCTTCCTGCTGACCCAGCACATCAGCTACACCGACGCCTTCTTCGAAAGCATGTCGGGCATCACCGCCACCGGCGCCACCGTGCTCAGCGGGCTCGACAACATGTCGCCAGGCATCCTGATGTGGCGCTCGATGCTGCACTGGCTGGGCGGTATCGGCTTCATCGCCATGGCGGTGGCCATCCTGCCGCTGCTGCGCATTGGTGGCATGCGCCTGTTCCAGACCGAGTCTTCCGACCGCTCCGAAAAGGTCATGCCGCGCTCGCACATGGTCGCCAAGTCGATCGTGGGGGTGTACGTCGGCTTCTCGATCCTTGGCGCGCTGGCTTTCTGGTGGGCCGGCATGAGCCCATTCGATGCCATCAACCACGCCATGTCGGCGATTTCCACCGGTGGTTTTTCCACCTCCGACCAGTCCCTGGCGAAATGGGACATTCCCGCCGTGCACTGGGTGGCAGTGGTGGTAATGATCATGGGCAGCCTGCCGTTCACCCTGTACGTGGCCACCCTGCGCGGCAACCGCAGGGCGCTGCTCCGCGACCAGCAGGTGCAGGGCTTGCTGGGCATGCTGCTGGTCACCTGGCTGGTTCTGGGCACCTGGTACTGGTACAGCACCAACCTGCACTGGCTGGACGCGCTGCGTCACGTGGCGCTGAACGTGACCTCGGTCGTCACCACCACCGGTTTCGCCCTGGGTGACTACAGCCTGTGGGGCAATTTTTCGCTGATGCTGTTCTTCTACCTGGGTTTCGTCGGTGGCTGTTCCGGCTCGACCGCGGGCGGGATCAAGATCTTCCGCTTCCAGGTCGCCTACATCCTGCTCAAGGCCAGCCTCAACCAGCTGATCCACCCGCGTGCGGTGATCAAGCAGAAGTACAACGGCCACCGCCTCGATGAAGATATCGTGCGTTCGATTCTCACGTTCTCGTTCTTCTTCGCCATCACCATCTGCGTCATGGCGCTGCTGCTGTCGCTGCTGGGGGTGGACTGGATGACCGCCCTGACCGGCGCTGCCGGTACGGTCTCCGGGGTGGGGCCTGGCCTGGGTGAGGTGATCGGGCCGTCAGGCAACTACGCCACGCTGCCAGACGCCGCCAAGTGGATCCTGGCTGCCGGCATGCTGCTTGGCCGGCTGGAAATCATCACCGTGCTAGTGTTGTGCATGCCGGCGTTCTGGCGTCACTGAGCCCTTCGCCCACGGCGCCGAGCCGGGCGCGGTACTCACTGGGCGTGGTATCGAACCACCGGCGGAACGCGCGGTAGAAGTTGCTGGGGTCGGCGAAGCCCAGCAGGTAGGCGGTTTCCAGCAGGGTCATGCCCGGCTGGGCCAGGTACTGTTCGGCCAGTTCGCGCCGGGTGTCGTCGAGCAACGCCTGGAAGCTGGTGCCCTCTTCCTGCAGCCGCCGCTGCAGGGTGCGCTGCGACAAGTGCAAGGCCTGCGCCAGGGTCTCACGCTTGGGCTCCCCCTGCGGCAAGATGCGGCACAGCACCTGGCGCACCCGGTGGGTCACGCGGCTTTCGGAAAACCGCGCCAGGTACTCCCCGGCAAACCGGTCGTGCAGCACTGCCATGGCTTCATTGGCCGTGGGCAAGGGTGCTTCCATGTCGGCCCGCTCGAACACCAGCGCGTCGTACGGCGCGTCGAAGATCAGCGGCGAATGGAACGCCACCTTGTACGGCTCGATATTCCTGGGTTGCGGCCCCTGCACCAAAACCCGGCGTGGCTGCACCGGGCGGCCGCTCAACCATTTGCACAGCGCCAGCGCACAGGCCAACGACGCTTCGGCACTGTGCCGGGTGGGCGGCAGATGGTCGCCGTGCACGGTGAGGATCAACGAGTAGCCCTCGGGACCCAGCACGAAACTGAGATCGGAGCTTTCGGCGATGATGCGCTGGTAGCGTACCAGCCGCTCGAACCCCTCGGCCAAGGTGCGGCTGGACATCAGCGCATAGCCCACCACGTGAAACGAGGCCGGGCGTACCACACGCGCCATGTTCAGGCCAATGGCCTCGTTGCCGGACAGTTCCACTGCCAATTGCCACAGCCGGGTCATGGAGTCCTGGGGGAAACGCGCGTCGGGATCGTCGAGGGCGGCGAAATCCAGCCCCAACTGCTTGAACATGGCCCGGCAGTCCAGCCCTTCCAGCTCGAGCGCCTTTACAATCCCTGATGCCCAACTGGCTGACGTGGTTCTTTCGCTCATGACAGGCTTCTTTCCTGACCGCTCCTGCGGTGAACCCCAAGGATACTCAATTGGCGCCTATTGTCACTGGTAGGCCCTGCCAATCACTCTAGACTCGAATGAGGCTCCACGCCGTGCATCTTGTCCAGACGTATCAACCCCGGAGCACTGCCATGAACCGCACAGCGCAGTTTCGCAGTTTTGCCGAGTTCTACCCGTATTACCTGGGTGAGCACAGCAACCCCACCTGCCGCCGCCTGCATTTTGTCGGCACCAGCCTGGTGATCGCCCTGCTGGCCTATACCATCGGCAGCGGCAAATGGCTGTTGCTGCTGGCCGTGCCGCTGTTCGGCTACGGCTTTGCCTGGGTGGGGCATTTCTTTTTTGAAAAGAACCGGCCGGCGACATTCACCTACCCGTTCTACAGCCTTGCCGGTGACTTCGTGATGTTCCGCGACATTCTGCTCGGCAAGCTCAGGCTGTAAGCAGCGCGCCTGCGCCCGCCGCCACCCGGTCCTCGCCATGCACGGCTTCAGGCACAATGGCCGCTTGCCTTGCGAGGATGCCCCCTGTCATGAACCACCGCACCGCCCTCGGCGCCCTGCATATCGGCGCGCTGTTCTTTGGCCTCACCGGCGTATTCGGCAAGCTGGCAGCCAGCGCCAGCCCGGTGATCATCGTGTTCGGCCGCGCCGCTTTCGCCGTGCTCGCCCTGGCGCTGTTCGCCAGTGTCACCGGCCCTGGCTGGCAACGCCTGAACGGTCAGGATGCGCGCCGCCTGTTGCTCGGCGGGGTGCTGCTGGCCGGCCACTGGGTCAGCTTCTTCATCGCCGTCAAGGTCGGCGGCGTGGCCCTCGCCACCCTCGGCTTCGCCAGCTTCCCGGCCTTTACCGTGCTGCTCGAAGGGCTGCTGTTCCGCGAGCGCATCCGCCGCAACGAAGCGCTGCTGGTGCTGCTGGTCAGCCTCGGCCTGGTACTGGTCACGCCAGCCTTCGATCTGGACAGCGAAGCGACCGGCGGCCTGCTGTGGGCCCTGTTCTCGGGCCTGCTGTTCTCACTGCTGTCCCTGACCAACCGCGCAGGCTCTGGTCGCTTGCCTGCGGTGCAGGCAGCACTGTGGCAAAACCTGGTGGTAAGCCTGAGCCTGCTGGCGTTCGCTGCCCCTGGGCTGGGCGCGGTCGCGCCGGTGGACTGGCTGTGGATCGGCCTGCTCGGCATTTTCTGCACCGGCGTGGCGCACAGCCTGTTCGTCGCCAGCCTGGCGGTCATCAAGGCCCGGACTGCCGCCGTGGTGTTCGGCATGGAGCCGGTCTACGGCATTGCCGTAGCCTGGCTGGTGTTTGCCGAGACCCCCACGGTGCGCATGCTGCTGGGCGGCGCACTGATCATCCTCGCCATCGTGCTGTCCAGCCGCCTGGCCGCCGAGCCAGCGCAGCGGCCGCTGGCCGAGGGCGGGTGACTCAGCGGTCGTTGTGGCCCAGGTCGCGCTGGGGGTCGATCTGGTCACGCACCCGCTGCTTCAGCACCTTGGCCTCGGGGAAGCCGCCGTCGGCCTTGCGCTCCCAAATCTGCACGCCGTTGCAGGTGATGCGGAAAATACCGCCGGTACCCGGTTCCAGCGCCACCCGGCCGAGGTCGTCGGCAAACGTGCTGAGCAGTTCCTGGGCCAGCCACGCGGCCCGCAGCAGCCACTGGCACTGGGTGCAATAATTGATGACGATTTCCGGCTTGTGGTCGGCCATGTTGAGATAACTCCAACTGAGGGGCGGCTTATACTAGCGGTCTTTGACCCACGGTTTGAGACCCACGATGCGCCGTTTGCTGTTCTGCTTGCTGTTCACCCTCACCTCGCTTACAGCAACCGCCGCCGAACCGGCACGGCCCAAGGTCGGCCTGGTGCTGTCGGGCGGCGCGGCCCGTGGCCTGGCGCACATCGGCGTGCTCAAGGCGCTGGAGGAACAGGGCGTACGCATCGACGCCATTGCTGGCACCAGCATGGGGGCTGTAGTCGGCGGGCTGTACGCCTCGGGCTACAGTGTCGAAGAGCTGGAACACCTCGCCACCACCCTCGACTGGCAGCAGGCGCTGTCTGACAGCCCACCCCGCGAGGACGTGCCATTCCGGCGCAAGCAAGATGACCGCGACTTTCTGGTCAAGCAAAAGCTCAGTTTTCGCGACGACGGCAGCCTGGGCCTACCGCTGGGGGTGATTCAAGGCCAGAACCTGTCGTTGCTGCTGGAAAGCAAGTTGGCGCACACCGCCGACACGCGCGACTTCGACAAGCTGCCCATCCCCTTCCGCGCCGTGGCCACCGACATCGCCAGTGGCGAAAAAGTGGTATTCCGCCGCGGCCACCTGCCGCAGGTGATCCGCGCCAGCATGTCGATCCCGGCCGTGTTCGCCCCGGTCGAACTGGACGGCCGCCTGCTGGTGGACGGCGGCATGGTCGACAATATTCCGCTCGACGTGGCACGCGACATGGGGGTGGACCTGGCCATCGTGGTGGATATCGGTACGCCGCTGCGCGACCGCAAGCAGTTGCTGACCGTGGTCGATGTGCTGAACCAGTCCATCACGCTGACGACCCGGCGCAACTCGGAAGAGCAACTGGCCAGCCTGCGCCGCGACGATATCCTCATCCAACCGCCGCTGGCAGCCTACGGCGTGACCGACTTCGGCCGCGCGCGGGACATGATCGACGCCGGCTACCGCGCTACCCGCCTGCTCGACGCGCGCCTGGCCGCGCTGCGCCACCCAGACGCCAGCACCAGCCTGGCCGTGGCCCGTTCACCGCGCCAACGCACGCCCATCATCACCGCCATCAAAATCGAGAACGACGCCAAGGTCAGTGACGATGTGATCCGTTCGTACATTCGCCAGCCCATCAATGCCCCGCTGGAGCTTGGCCGCCTGGAGACCGACATGGGCACGCTGTACGGCCTGGACTACTTCGACCGGGTGCAGTACCGCGTGGTACACAAGGGCGATGAAAACACCCTGGTGATCAACGCCCGCGGCCGCCGCGGCGGCACCGACTACTTGCGCCTGGGGCTGAACCTGTCGGACGACCTGCGCGGCGACAGCGCCTTCAACCTGGGCGCCAGCTACCGGGTCAACGGCATCAACAGCCTGGGTGCCGAGTGGCTGACCCGCGGCCAGATCGGCGACCAGCAAGCGCTGTACAGCGAGTTCTACCAACCGCTGGATGTCGGCTCACGCTACTTCGTCGCCCCCTACCTGGACTTCGGCTCACAGAACATCGAGGCCACCCTCGACAACGACCCGGTCGCCGAGTACCGCCTGGAGCGCTATGGCTTTGGCCTGAACGTGGGCCGGCAGATCGGCAACAGCGGCGAAGTGCGCCTGGGGGTTGGCAAGGCCTGGGGCGAGGCCGAGGTGCGCATTGGCGACCAGGACTTGCCCAAGGTCAGTTTCAACGAAGGCTTTTACGAGCTGAAGTACTCGTTCGACACCCTCGACAACGTGTATTTCCCGCACCATGGCGAAGACATCGGCCTGACCTTGCGCAAGTACGACAAGTCGCTGGATTCCGACCAGGATTACCGGCAATGGCTGTTCAACCTCGACAAGGCCATCAGCAGCGGCCCGAACACCTTCGTGCTGGGCGGCCGCTACGGGCGCACGCTGGATGCCACCGAAGTGGTGACCTCCAGCTTCGTGCTGGGCGGGGCGCGGGAGCTGTCGGGCTTCCGCCAGGACTCGGTGTCGGGCCAGAACATGAGCCTGATGCGGGTGGTCTACTACCGCCGGCTGACGCCACGGGCGTATGTGCCGCTGGACTTCCCGTTGTACATCGGTGGTTCGCTGGAGCGCGGGCGGGCGTGGAACAACGACAATGCGTTCGACAGTGGCTACATCAATGCGGCGAGTATTTTCCTCGGGCTGGAAACGCCGCTGGGCCCATTGAATTTCACCTATGGCACCAACAGTGCGCATGAGCAGGCGGTGTACCTGAACCTGGGGCATACCTTCTAAGCAGCACGTACAGGGCCCGGGCGTCGGGCCCGCCACGCCGAGCGGGCGGGCCGGCGAAAGGCTACAGGGCAGCCCCTGCCTCAGGATTTTTCCAGGTTGCCCAGAATCTTGGCATGCACCCGCATGCACACCTGCAGGTCGGCTTCATCCACCCCGCTGAACAGTTCGATGCGCAACTGGTTGGCGATGGTCTCGATCTGTTCGATCAGCGGCTTGGCCGGCGGGCACAACACAATCTTCTTCGCCCGCCGGTCTTCCAGCACCGCCTGGCGCCGTACAAGCCCCTGGGCCTCCAGGCTATCGAGCAGACGCGCCAGGGTCGGGCCTTCGACACCCACACTCTGGGCCAGCTCACGCTGGGTCGGGGCGTCTTGGAAACGGGCCAGGTGCAGCAACACCAGCCAGCGCGCCTGCGACAGATTGAGCCCGGCCAGGCGGCGATCCAGTTCGGCACGCCAACCCCGGGACATCTGGGCCAGTTGCATGCCGAAGCGGTGTTGGTTGTCGGTTAGAGGCATAGGTAACTCATCGAGTAGATCTAATTATTAGGCAGCTAACCATGCCCTGCCCCATGAGGCAAGGCTCGGCCAAGGTAACTTGGGCGAAAATCGTCAAAAAGCATGACAAAGGTCAGCAGATGGCGCTTGTGCCTGCGAACATGCGCTGGCCTACAGCTCGAACTCGGCTGCCAGTGCCGCGCGTACGCAATACAGCACCCCTTCCGGCACTCGCCCGGTAAACAGCGGGGCGATGGTCGCAACCGGCGGCAGCTCGCCCTCGCCATCGAGGAAGGCGTCCTGCACCTCCATCAGCAGGTCTTCTGGCAAGTCCAGCGCCTGGTCCAGGCTCAGCTCCTGGCGCCCCAAGGCCTCGGCCAGCAAGCTGTACACATTCTTTTCGCTGCAGTTGAGCTGCCCGGCGATTTGCGCTGGGGTCATGCCGGCGCGGGCCAGGCTGACCAGCTCATGGCGCAGGTCGAGCACCACCTTCGGCGCCTCGCGGGTGCCGCCGTTGTCGTTCAGTACCTCAAGAAACGCCTGGCCATAGCGTTCCAGCTTGCGCGCGCCTACGCCGCTGACCTGGGCCATGTCGCTGAGGCTGACCGGCTGGCTGCGCAACATTTCCAGCAACGTTGAGTCGGGGAAGATGACGTACGGCGGTACGCTGTGTTCTTCGGCCAGCTTGCGCCGCAAGGTGCGCAATGCCTCCCACAATTCCCGCTCTTCGGCCCGCACCAGTTGGCTGGCCGGGCTGCCGCCACTGGAAGACGCGCTTTTGGCAGTGATCTGCGGCTTGAGGTCACGGCGCAGTTGCAAGGTGACTTCGCCACGCAACAGTGGCCGGCAGCTGTCGGACAAGCGCAGGCCGCCGTAGCCCTCCAGGTCGATGTCGACCAGCCCGCGCGCCACCAACTGGCGGAACAGCGAACGCCATTCGGCTTCGGCCAGGCCTTTGCCCACGCCGAAAACCGACAGCTTTTCATGGCCGAAATTGCGCACCTTTTCGGTGTCCTTGCCCAGCAGCACGTCGACCAGGTGGCCCACACCATAGCGCTGGCCGGTGCGAAACACTGCCGACAGGGCCTGGCGCGCCGGCTCGGTAGCATCCCAGGTCTGGACGTTGTCGACGCAGTTGTCACAGTGCCCGCACGGCTGCTCGAGGATTTCATCGAAGTAGGCCAGCAGCGACTGGCGGCGGCAGCGGGTTTCTTCGCACAGCGCCAGCATGGCATCGAGCTTGTGCTGCTCGATGCGTTTGTGGCGTTCGTCCCCTTCGGAGTTCTGCAGCATCTGCTTGAGCATGACCATGTCCTGCAGGCCATAAGCCATCCAGGCATCGGACGGCAGGCCGTCTCGCCCGGCACGGCCGGTTTCCTGGTAGTAGGCCTCAAGCGACTTGGGCAGGTCGAGGTGGGCCACGAAGCGTACGTTGGGTTTGTCGATACCCATGCCGAACGCGATGGTGGCGACCATGATCAGCCCCTCTTCGTTGAGGAAGCGGTGCTGGTTGGCGGCGCGGGTTTCGGCCGCCAGGCCGGCATGGTAGGGCAGCGCCGGGAAGCCCTGCTGGCAAAGGAAGGCGGCGGTTTCGTCGACCTTCTTGCGCGACAGGCAATAAACGATGCCGGCGTTGCCACGGCGCTCGGCAAGGAACGCCATCAATTGCTTGCGCGGCGCTTCCTTGGGCACGATGCGGTAGAAGATGTTCGGCCGGTCGAAGCTCGACAGGAAGCGCTCTGCGCCCTGCAAGTGCAGGCGCTGAACAATTTCTTCGCGGGTACGCATGTCGGCGGTGGCGGTAAGGGCAATGCGCGGAACATGCGGGAACAGTTCGGCCAACTGGCCCAGTTGCAGGTATTCGGGGCGGAAGTCATGGCCCCATTGCGAAACGCAGTGGGCTTCGTCGATGGCGAACAGCGAGATATCCAGGTCGCGCAGGAAGTCGAGCATGCGCGGTTGCACCAGGCGTTCGGGTGCCAGGTACAGCATTTTCACTTCGCCACGGCGCAGGCGCCCGGCCAGGTCGCGCTGCTGCTCGGCCGTGAGCGTGGAGTTCAGGGCGGCTGCGGCTACGCCCAGCTCGTCAAGCGTGGCGACCTGGTCGTCCATCAGCGCGATCAGCGGCGAGACCACCACGGTCAGGCCTGGGCGCAGCAGGCCCGGCACCTGGAAACACAACGACTTGCCGCCGCCAGTCGGCATCAGCACCAGGGCATCGCCACCATTGGCCACGCATTCGATGATCGCTGCCTGGCGCCCTCGGAAACTGTCGTAGCCAAAGATGTCCTTGAGAACGCGCTGAGCCTGTTCGAGCATGTGCAACTCCAAATCGCCGTACCACCCTGCACACAGGCTGGACGAAAAACCCGCCCCGCACACGCCAAATGCGTAAGCGGTTTTTGCCAGGCCGCCGGTAAAACCGCGCCTGGATGAAAATCGCGGAGTATACCGCAGCACCGCCCCGCGCAGGGCACCACCGCGATAGACGTTCCTTTGCCCCGCTGCCGCCGCAAGGTGCTAGAATTCGATATCGTTTATTCCCCAAGGTAGCCCTGTAATGTCCTTCGCCGAGCAACTGACCCGCCTGCAAGCCTTCCTCGACGCCGACGAGCTGCACGAAGAAGCGCTGGACTATGTCGCCGCCCACGGCTACCTCACCGCGCTGTCGATCAACGCCGAGGACGTGCCCGAGCGCGAGTGGATCGACGCCCTGTTCGCCGAAGAGCCGCACTACAGCAGCGAAGCCCAGCGCACCGAAATCGAAGCGACCCTGGTGGCACTCAAGGCCCACATTGCCCGTCAGCTGGCCAGCGACGATGAATTCGAACTGCCCTGCGACCTCGACCTGACTGACGAGCCGGACGATTCCGACCTGCGCGGCTGGTGCATCGGTTTCATGGAAGGCGTGTTCCTGCGCGAAGAGGCCTGGTTCGAGAACGCAGAAGAGGAAGTCAGCGAAATGTTGCTGCCAATCATGGTGGGTTCGGGCCTGTTCGACGAGCAGCCGGAGTTCGCCGACATCGCCAGCAACGCCAACCTGCAGGACGACATGATCGTGCAAATTCCCGAAGCGCTGACGGCACTGTTCCTGCTGCTGCACGCACCTGACGAAAAGCCGGCGCTGCTCAAGCCACGCCACCACTAAGCCAGCTGTGCGCTACCTGCTGCTGGCCATCGGCTGGCTCAGCGTCGCACTGGGGGTGTTGGGGATATTCCTGCCGGTATTGCCTACCACCCCGTTTCTTCTGTTGGCGGCCGCCTGCTTCGCTCGCAGCTCGCCACGCTTTCACCACTGGCTGGTCCACCACCCCAAACTGGGGCCGTGGATTCGCGACTACCTCAGTGGTGAAGGCATCCCCCTCAAAGGCAAGGTCTATGCCATTGGCCTGATGTGGGCCAGCATCGGGCTGTCCTGCTACCTGGTGCCGCTGTTCTGGGCACGCGCCTTCATGTTGACCAGCGCCGTGCTGGTAAGCCTTTACATCCTCAAGCAAAAAACCTTGCACAGGCCAAAGTGACAATAATTTGTCGCCAAATATCACTTTCGCCTAACCCGCCCAGTATTTAGCCAAATTCGTTCTGGAACCGCCTGAAGGCCTTGAGAGTATTGGCTTTACCGATATTTGACACACCACCTGAGGGCTGCAAAAAAAGCCCCTTTTAGACATTTAAGGTATTTAATGTCATTTTGATATGAATAAATCTTCTTATCTATCGCGATGAATGTACTTAGCTGTCAGGTTAAAAACCTGCAACACTATACGCGATAAATAATCGTCATTTTTTTGGCGAGCAGCAGGACCAAATTCAAGATCAGGGAGATGTACCATGCGCGTTTTGAACCCCATCACCACCGCATTACTGTTGGCCCTGGCGAGTGCCAACGTGCAGGCGATGTCGATCACCGAAGCCGTCCAAAGCGCCGTGGACTATCACCCACAGGTCAGCTCCAACCGTAACAGCAAGCTGTCGGCCGATGAGGACGTGAAATTCGCGCGTGGTGGCTACTTCCCTACCGTTGACCTGGTCGCCGGCTACGGCCGCCAGCGTTCGGACAACACCACAACCCGTGCCGCGGGTAACCACAACAAAGAAACCCTGAACTACACCCAGTCCGAGCTGCGCCTGCGGCAGATGATCTTCGACGGCTTCAACACCGCGAACGAAGTGGGCCGGACCGAAGCGGTTTCCACCTCGCGTGCCTACTACACCCAGGCGGTTGCGCAGGATGTCGCCCTGCGTGCGATCGAGGTGTACCTGGAGGTACTCAAGCGCCGTGAACTGGTGGCCCTGGCCAGGAACAACCTGCAAGCCCACCTGCGGGTCAACGACCAGATCGGCCTGCGTAACGAGCGTGGCGTTGGCAGCACGGCCGACCTTGACCAGTCCCGCGCCCGCCGCGCCCTGGCAGAAAACAACCTGGACACCGCCGAAGTGGACCTGGCCGACGCCGAGGCCAACTTCTTCAGCGTGATCGGGCGCATGCCAGACGAGCTGGAAAGCCCGCCCACCATCAAGGCCGAGGTGCCTGCCACGCTTGAAGAGGCCCGTGATGGCATGCGCCAGAACAACCCCTACATCAAGTCGGCCCAGGCTGATGTAAATGCGGCCGAGCAGCAGTACGAGGTTGGCAAGTCGACCTTCTACCCACGCTTCGACGCCATTCTGGCCACCGGTGCCAACAACAACACCGGCGGCGAGAAAGGCCACAACAACAACGACTGGCAAGCCGGCGTGGAGATGAACTACAACCTGTTCCGCGGCGGCAGTGACAAAGCTCGCCTGCAATCCGACGCGCACAAGATCAACCAGGCCCTGGACATCCGCAACAACGCCCTGCGCGAGTTGACCGAAAACCTGAGCCTGGCGTGGAACGCCATGAACAACGCCAGCAAGCAGCTGCCGACCGCGCGTGAATACGCCGAAACCACCAAGCGCGTGCGCGCCGCCTACCAGGACCAGTTCGGCCTGGGCCAACGCACCCTGCTGGACGTGCTCGACAGTGAAAACGAACTGTACAACGCCGACCGTCGCTACACCGAAGTGCGCTACACCGAAGAGTACTCGCGCTACCGGGTGCTGGCGACCATGGGTGAATTGCTCAGCAAGCAGCGTATTTCGCTGCCGCCAGAGGCGCTGGCCGCGACCGAAGTCCGTACCGAGGCACGCTTGCCCGAGATGCGTTGATCGGGCTTGAGATTGCTGGGGCCGCTGTGCGGCCCATCGCGACACAAGGCCGCTCCTACACAGATCTTGCATGCCAATGGCGGGTGCGATGGCCTGTAGGAGCGGCCTTGTGTCGCGATGGGCTGCGCAGCGGCCCCCTGCCCTCACTCGGTGCCATGGTTACGCTGGAACGTCTCCTCGCCCATGGCCCTGATCTGCCCCTCTATCAAGGCCTCGAACGGTGCCAGCAGCGCATCGAAGCAGGCCGGTTGCTCCAGTGCACTCAGCGCCCCCACCACGGCCTCAATGGTCGACAACGCTCCCGCCTCCGGCGCCTTGCGCAAGCGATAGCGTGAAGCGGCCACCTGCCCCAAGGTCACCCTCGGCAACGCCTCCAGCAGCGGATTCAGGTACAGCAGCTTGCGCGCCTTGCGCCAGGTGCCGTCGGGCACGATCAGCAGCAAGGGTTGCTCGTCCACTGGGCCATAGGCAGCCAGGGGCTGCGCTTCAGCGCCCGGGAACAACAGCGCCGGGCGGTACCCAGGGGTTGCCAGCAGCGCTGGCAGATCGTCGAATACCTCCCCCACCCGCAGCTCGGCATTGCTCAGGCCAAGCGCAGCCAACCGTGCGGTATTCAGGGCGTGGGCGCTTTCACTGGGGTGCTGCAGCAAGATCACACGGGTTCGGCTGCCTAGCGCAGGGATCAGCGAGCAAAGGCAATGATCAAGCGGGCGCTGGCAGCGTTCGCAACGGGGTCTGGGCATGAAGGTCTCCTTGGCGGGGGTATTTTGCCACAGAACCCTGGCCCGGCTGGCGGGCCTTGCCCTATGCCCTGGCCGCAAGGCGACCACGGCAACCTCAACGGTTGAAGCGCTCCGCCAGGCTGTGCAGGTACTCCGCCATGCGCTCGAGGTCCTGGCTGATTTCTGCCCCCTGGCGCGCCTGCCCGGCACTTTGATCGCACAGCTGGGCAATGCGCACGATCTGCTGGTTGATGTCTTCAGCCACGTGGCTTTGCTGCTCCGATGCCGTGGCCATCTGCTGGCTCATGCCGGTGATGCGGCTCACCGCCTGGGCTATGCCGCTCAACGCCGCCTGCACTGCCTCGACACTGTGCACGCTGTCACGCGAGATCTGCTCGCCACGGCTGGCAGTACTCACTGCGCGCTCTGCCCCGGCCCGCAACGAGGCGATGATCTGGTGGATTTCCTGGGTGGAGGTGCGGGTACGTTGGGCCAATGAGCGTACTTCATCGGCCACCACGGCAAACCCGCGGCCCTGCTCGCCGGCCCGCGCCGCTTCAATGGCGGCGTTGAGCGCCAGCAGGTTGGTTTGTTCGGCGATCGAGGTGATCACATCCACCACGCTGCCGATCGACTGGGTCTGTTCCGCCAGGGCGTTCACCGCCTGGCCAATGTCATTGACTGCATCGCTCATGCTGCCCATGGCCTTCAGGCTCTGCAGCGCCAGCTCGCTGCCCTGCTGCGCCAGCTGGTCGGCATCGCCTGCGGCATGCGCCGTGCTCTGCACGTTATGCGTAACCTCCTGGATGGTCGCCGCCATCTGCGCGATGGCGGTGGCCGATTGGTCGGTCTCGCTGCGCTGGCGGTCGAGCATCTGCGCCTGCGCGCCCGACAGGTCGGAAGATTGCGCAGCGCGTGATTTTACCCCGACCCCGGCGTCTACCAGGCGCGTGAGCGCGGTCTGCAGGCGGGCTTCTTCACTGATGATGGCAAGGTCCAGCTGGCCCCGCAGCCCCGGGTTGTCGCTATAGGTCAGCGCCACCAGCGGGCTGGTGAACGCCTTGGGGTGCTCGGCCAGCGTGCGGCGGATGGCCTGGTTCTGACGGTGCTCGACCAGGTACCAGGCTACCAGCAGTACAACCATCAACACCCCTAGCGCGGCATAGGGTGGCAACCACAGGTACCCCGCCGCCGACACCAGGCCGGCGCCGAGCCATGGCCAGCCCTGGCGCAGGCCATGGCCCAGGCGCGCCGCCCACGATACCGGCCGGCGGCCGGCACGCAGGCGTGCGTACAACGCCTCGGCACGGCGGATCTGCTCACGGGTCGGTACCGAACGCACCGACTCGTAGCCGCTGATGCGGCCCTGTTCGTAGACTGCCGTCACGTAGGCACTGACCCAGTAGTAATCGCCGTTTTTTGCCCGGTTCTTGACCACGCCCATCCACGGCTTGCCTTGCTTGATGGTGTCCCACATATGGCCGAACACCGCCGGCGGCATGTCTGGGTGACGCACCAGGTTGTGCGGCTGGCCCACCAGCTCGTCGTAGGTGAACCCGCTGATCGCCACGAAGGCGTCGTTGCAATACGTGATGCGGCTGTTCAAGTCGGTGGTGGAAATCAGCCGTTGTTCACTGGGGAATGTTCTTTCGTGTTCAGTGACTGGCAAATTCATGCGCATCGTCGGGCGATCCTTGCAGGATGAAAAGAAGGGAAATCATCAGCGCAAGTTGATATGTAGCAGAGCGCTATGAGGTTAGCGGCACACGTGTGCAGGAATTTAGCGGCCTGCCGACAGAATGTATGAACATTCTGTTTATCAGCCTACGTTGAGCTGGCTTTTCAGCAGGTCGCGGAAGGTCTGGATCAGCGGTTCGCGGCTGCGCCCACGCCGGATGATCAAAGAGAACGGTGCCTGATAACCGAACGTCGCCGGAGACAACACGCGCAAGTCGCCTTTGTCGACCCAGGCCTGGGCGTAGTGCTCGGGCAGGTAGCCGATGTAGGCGCCCGACAGAATCAGGATCAGCTGCGCCTCCATGCTCTCAACCGTCGCCGCGCTGTGCTTGAAACCATGCCGGGCCAGCTCGGCCTGGCTCCAGTAGCCGCGCCCGACCATGCGCTGCTGGGTCACCACCTGCTCGGGAATGCGCCGCTCGCCGTACAACGGGTGGCGGCTGCTGCAGTACAGCCAGTGCTGCTCGCGGTACAGCGGCTGGTACAGCAGGCCACTCATGCGTGAAGAAAACGCGCCGATTGCCAGGTCCAGGCGGTTGTCCTGCACCCCCAACTGCAGCTCGTAAGGGCTGGACACCGACAAGTGCAGGTGCACGGCCGGGTGCTCCTGGCTGTAGGCACCAATGGCTTCAGCCAGCGGCAGGGCGCGATCGCCCACCGTGGAGTCGATCACCCCCAGGTTGAGGGTGCCGCGCAGCTCGCCCTTAAGGGCCGCCGCGTATTGCTCGAACCCGTCCAGTTCGGCCAACAGGCGCAGGGTTTCCTGGTGAAACAGCTCACCCTTGCTGGTCAGGCTGAAACCGCCCCGGCCACGGTGGCAAAGCACGATACCCAGGGCACCCTCCAGCTGGCTCATGTAGGTGCTGATGGCCGAAGTCGAAAGATTCAGCTCACGCTGGGCGTTGGCGAAACCCTGGTGGCGCACCACGCTGATGAAGATACGCAGCAGTTTCAGGTCGGGCAAAGTCGAGGCCATGGGGCAACGGTTCCACAGGGTGTTTGCGCGCAGTCTAACCGCTGCGCCGGGCTTTAGTTCAGAAATTCCTGAACTAAGTATTTGTCGGTAGCGATTCTTCCATGGCACTACCTTGCGCAGACTGACCGAAATGTCCCTGCCCGCTGGCGAAACACGAACTGGAAAGCGCGCAGCGGCACAGGTTCGAACAAACAGAACAATCGACCGACTGATGAGGCCCACCGTGGACAAGACTCTCCACCAACCACTGGGCGGCAACGAAATGCCGCGTTTCGGCGGCATCGCCACCATGCTCCGCCTCCCCCACCTGCAAAGCGCCGAAGGCCTGGACGCAGCCTTCATTGGTGTGCCGCTGGACATCGGCACCTCGCTGCGCTCCGGCACGCGCTTCGGCCCCCGGCAAATCCGCGCCGAATCGGTGATGATCCGCCCATACAACATGGCCACCGGCGCCGCCCCGTTCGACTCCCTGTCGGTCGCCGACATAGGCGATGTGGCCATCAACACCTTCAATCTGCTGGACGCCGTGCGCATCATCGAAGAGGCCTACGACCAGGTCGTCGAGCACAATGTGATTCCCCTGACCCTGGGCGGTGACCACACCATCACCTTGCCGATCCTGCGGGCGCTGCACAAGAAGCACGGCAAGATCGGCCTGGTGCACATCGACGCCCACGCCGACGTCAACGACCACATGTTCGGCGAGAAGATCGCCCACGGCACCACCTTCCGCCGGGCGGTGGAAGAAGGCCTGCTCGACTGCGAGCGCGTGGTGCAGATCGGCCTGCGTGCCCAGGGTTATACCGCCGACGACTTCAACTGGAGCCGCCGCCAGGGCTTCCGCGTGGTTCAGGCCGAAGAGTGCTGGCACAAGTCGCTGGAGCCCTTGATGGCCGAAGTGCGGGAAAAAGTCGGCGGCGGCCCGGTTTACCTGTCGTTCGACATCGACGGCATCGATCCGGCCTGGGCACCTGGTACCGGCACCCCGGAAATCGGCGGCTTGACCACCATCCAGGCAATGGAGATCATTCGCGGCTGCCATGGCCTGGACCTGATCGGTTGTGACCTTGTCGAAGTCTCCCCGCCTTATGACACCACCGGCAATACCTCGTTGCTCGGCGCCAACCTGCTGTTCGAAATGCTCTGCGTACTGCCGGGTGTAGTCCGCCGCTAATGTGGTCGGGCCACCGAGGCCCGCCAACACCAGAAGACCACCGGGCGCCGTGCGAACGCCCGCGTGGCCGATCTCGCCATAATAAAGATAATCGGGAGACCCCCAATGGCCTTGGACATCATAGTTGTAATGCTTTACACCGCAGGCATGCTCGGGCTTGGCTGGTATGGCATGCGACGCGCGAAAACCCATGAAGACTACTTGGTCGCCGGGCGCAACCTGGGCCCGATGTTGTACATGGGCACCATGGCCACCACCGTGCTGGGTGGCGCCTCCACCGTGGGTACCGTGCGCCTGGGGTACGTTCACGGCATTTCAGGCTTCTGGCTGTGCGCCGCGCTGGGCCTGGGCATCATCGCCATCAACTTGTTTCTGGCCAAGCCGTTGCTACGCCTGCGCATCTTCACCGTGACCCAGGTGCTGGAACAGCGCTACAACCCGACCGCGCGCCAGGCCAGCGCGGTGATCATGCTGGCGTACGCGCTGATGATCGGCGTGACATCCACCCTGGCCATGGCCACCGTGCTGCAAGTGCTGCTGGACCTGCCCTTCTGGGCCGCGCTGCTGCTGGGCGGGGGGGTGGTGGTGGTGTACTCGACCATTGGCGGCATGTGGTCGCTGACCCTGACCGATATCGTGCAGTTCGTGATCAAGACCGTGGGCCTGATGTTCATCCTGTTGCCGGTGTGCCTGTACAAGGCCGGCGGCTGGGACACCCTGGTGGCCAAGTTGCCGGCGGCCAGCTTCCAGCTGACCACCATCGGCTGGGATACCATCATCACCTACTTCCTGATCTACTTCTTCGGCATCCTGATTGGCCAGGATATCTGGCAGCGGGTGTTCACCGCCCGTGACGAAAAGGTCTGCCAGCGTGCCGGCACCACCGCCGGGGTGTATTGCGTGCTGTATGGCCTGGCCTGTGCCGTGATCGGCATGGCCGCTCATGTATTGATGCCCGACCTGGCCAACCCGAACAATGCCTTCGCCGAAATGATCAAGACCACGCTGCCTGATGGCATCCGCGGCCTGCTGATGGCAGCGGCGCTGGCGGCCATGATGTCGACCGCCAGCGCAGGCCTGCTGGCGGCCTCGACCACCATCACCGAAGACCTGCTGCCCAAGCTGCGTGGCGGCAAGCCGTCCAGCCTGGGTATCAGCCGCCTGTTCACTTTGCTGACCGGTTTGGTGGTACTGGGTATCGCGTTGATGGTGAACGACGTGATCAGCGCCCTGACCCTGGCTTACAACCTGCTGGTGGGCGGCATGCTGATTCCGCTGATTGGCGCCATTTTCTGGAAACGCGCCACCACCGCCGGCGCCATCGCCAGCATGTCGCTAGGCTTTGCGACTGCCCTGTTGTTCATGTTCAAGGACGGGCTGGAGGCGAATACGCCGATCTACTACAGCCTCGCGATTGGCCTGGTGAGCTTTGTGGTGGTGAGCCTGCTGTCGCGTAAACCGGTGGCAGCGGTAAAGCTGGCCTGACCTTCGGCCTGCACTGGCCCTATCGCTGACCCGCCTACAGGGCCAGCGATGGGCCCAGAGCAGGCAAGCCAATTGCCCAGAAGCAAAAAGGCCGCAGCCCCCACCCAGGTGCTGCGGCCTTTGCTTGTATCAGCGACGACGCGGTTGGCGCTTGCGCTGCTCTTCATCAGTCGGGATCGGCACCGGCTGCAAGGGTGGTGGAATCAGCCCCAAGGCGACCGCCAGGTCGTGGAGCCAGTTGGACAGTGGTTTATTCATAATGCCCCCTTGACGGGTCAGCCTCACGGCGAATCAATCCTGCAATGTTTCATACAGATCATAGCCCGATGTCCTGTATTACGCATGCCTCTGCTCTTACAGATAGGGGCCATTCTGACGCGGATCAAGCCATAGCGGCGCATTCCGACGACTGGTTAATCGTTTCGCTTTGTTGCAAGCGTTCCACTACCCCACCCACTTGCGCAGTTGCTGCTTTACCCAAGGTTCGGCACTTACCAGAATCACCCCCAGCAGCACCATCACCGCACCGCCCACAAAATGCGCGGTCAGCGGCTCGTCCAGCAGCAAGACCCCTAAGGTTACGCCGAACAGAGGGGTGATGAAGGAAAACACCGCCAGGTTCGATGCCAGGTATTGGCGCAGTAGCCAGAACCAGGTCAGGTAGCTGACGAACGACACTACAACCCCCTGGAACAGCACGCTACCCATGGCCAAAGGCGTGAGCGACACCTCGCCGATCTGCCCGCTGAGCAGGGCAATCAGCAACAATCCGGCAAACCCCACCGCCAGTTGATAGAACAAGGTCAGGGTCGCCGGCGCTTCCGACAGGCGTGAGCAGCGCACCACCACCGTGGTGGCGCCCCAGGCCAGCCCGGCGATCACGCCAAACGCATCGCCCAGCAAGGTGCGGCTATCCATGTGCTCGAACGACATGCCTCCGGCAAAGGCCGTGGCAATGCCGCCGAAGGCCAGCAGGATGCCAAGGCATTGCAACAGGCGCAGGCGTTCACTGGCCAGGCGCAGGTGCAACCCCAACGCGGTGAAGACTGGCGCCGTATAAAGAAACACCGACATGTGCGCCGCCGAGGTCAGTTTCAGGCCCTCGGCAATGAACAGGAACTCGATACCGAACAAAGCACCCGCGACCAACCCGGGGCGCCAGGTGCTACCGACCTGCTCCCAGGTGCCACGCCAGCACAGCATCAGGCCCACCAACACCGCGGCGATACCGTTACGCAATGCCGCTTGCATCACCGGGGCGATGTCCACGGCGGCGGTCTTGATCAGCACCTGCTGGCAGCCCCAGATCAGGCACAGGCCCAACATGACCTGGAAGGCAAAGGCGTCTGGGTTCTTGCGGGCAGCATTCATGGGCGGGCCTTTGAGGTGAACGTAGGCATGGGGAGCAACTCGGCAGCGTTCAGAAGCTACCGATTATCGGGTTTTCATGGCCACCCATGCCAGCCTCAAAACGACCTCAAGCGATTTGCGCTTTTGCCGATACCTGTTCGAAGGTGGTCTCGTCCAGCGCATCCTCCTGATCATCCAGCACCTGGCGCGGGTGCTCGAAGCCAGGGATGCTGCTGTCGATCAGGCTCATCAGCCGCGAGCCGCGCTCGGTCAGCACGAAGTTCTCGCCGTTGCCACCGTCTTCCTCAGGCCGGCTTTCGATAAAGCCACGCTCGAACAACAGCTTTTCATATTCACAGGCACGGGTTTTCAAGTGATCCAGGTCACCCACCGGCTCACCTTTGGCGGCCAGCGCGGCAGCGTGCTGCTCGGCGTAGGGGCGTGGCGTGAAGCTGTGACCGGCGCCGTTCTGCACCTCGTGCAGCAAGCGTTCGATCAGGTCCCAGTCGTAGGTGGTGCTCATGGCTACGGGCTCCTGCTGTGGACGAAAGGGTTACACAGGTTGGGACTCGGGGCTGAGACGCGGTGTTCCGAGAAAAATGAGAGTGGATGCAAATAGCAGGTGCGAAGCGAGCCATTGCGCAATGCGCAGAAACCATTTGCTGGCGAATCGTCTGTAGTTTATAAACTACATTAATTCGATGAAAAAAATCGAATCCAGCAGTTTCAGACATTGGGTGAGCGGGCTCCGGGATGTTAGCGCCAGAACGCGAATCATTGCTCGGATCAACCGATTGATGGAGGGCCTGCCTGGCGATGTATCACCGGTTGGCCACGGCGTCAGTGAACTCAGGGTCCACTATGGGCCCGGCTACCGCGTATATTTCCACCAGGCGGGCAGTACGTTCGTCATTCTTTTGTGAGGCGGCGATAAAAGCAGCCAACAACGGGACATCAAAGCAGCCCACCATATTCTGCGTTCGTGGAGGATGCAAAATGACACAAACCTTCTCTGAATTCGATCCCGCCGAATACCTCACCACTCCTGAAGCAATCGCCGTGTTCATGACTGACGCCCTGGAGACCGGGGATGCCAGCTATGTCGCCAAAGCTGTCGGCGTGGTAGCGCGTGCCAAAGGCATGAGTGAGCTGGCAAAAGACACAGGGCTATCTCGTGAACAGCTTTACCGGTCGTTCAGCGAGCATGGCAACCCAACCCTCAAATCGTTCCTGACCGTGATGAAAGCATTGGGTATACACATGACAGCGCGTCCTCACATCGCAGGCTGACCCACTGCCTCTCCAGTGATCTGGGTAGTACCCGACCTCGATACATTTGTCAGAAGAGGCGCAGCACCGTTGGTGGCGGCATTTCAGAAACAGAATGCTTCCATCATGAAAGACCCACTGGTCGTGAGCACTGAACTTCCCAGCACCCACAAGCTTCCACCGTGCATAACCATTGCTGGAGGGGAGGAAGGATGAAACAGCTGCTATCCATTATGGGCTGCACCACCGCTTTGCTGTGCGCCAGCCCCGCCTGGGCCTGCACACCGGAAGAAGCGACGCAGAAACGTGAAGAGCTGGCCGGGCTGGTCACCCAACTGACCGAGCGGAACCCGCAAAAGGCGAAGGAAATCAATGAAGAGCTGCAGGGGATGGACCTGAGGACGGCGAGCAAGGACTTGCCCGACAAGTGTCAGCTGATTGACCAGCGGATCAAGGAGTTGAAGTTAGCGGAGCAGAAGGCTGAGTGATGGGGTGTTTCTAATGGCCCTATCGCTGGCAAGGGTAGGCGCTGCATCTTCAGTGCCTGTGAGATCGAGCGCCGCCCGCGCGGCGCATCGCGAGCTGCGCTCGCTCCTACGTTTGT